>DATNPS010000072.1:0-4224 GCA_036703095.1 Crinalium sp.
CCCTGGGCACCAACTTTCATCAGGCTATCTTAACCGGAGCCTGTTTAGAAGCTTGGAATATCGACAGCACGACTCAGCTATACAACGCCATTTGCGAGTATGTTTATTTGCTGCGCGGCCAGCGCGAACGCCGCCCCAGCAGTGACGTATTTGCGCCCGGTGAGTTTACCAAGCTGTTTGAAGAAGTGCTCAGTACGATCGACCTGATTTTTCGCAACGGTATTGACTGGAAAGCGTTTACCTATTCCTTCAACAAATTGGTGCTGGATAACGACGGCACAGAACTGTCGATTCAAAGCATTGAAAACAAAGGTGATGGTGTGGTCGTTGTGCGAGTTAACGCACCACCCGATGCCGATAAAGCTAAACTGCACAGCGAGTTTAACCAGACCTACGAGGCTGCCGTTAAAGCCCTGGAAGCCAAATATCAGACCGAACTCAAAGCCAAAGACGATCAGATCACGATCTATCGTCAGCAAAGCGCCAGCATGGAAGAAATCGTTCGCCTGATGGCCAGCCGACCCGTCACCGTCGAAGTCAACGCCACCGCCGAGAGCAAATCCATGAACGACAGCACAGATGCCAGCCGCAAAATTCAGATTGGTGATGTTGGCGGAGACTTTAACGCCAGTGGTGCCGCCCTAAACTTAGGTGAAATCAGCGGCACGGTGAGCGATACCATCAACCAAATCCCCGATACCAACGGCGACTTACAAGACATCAAAGACCTGTTGCAACAACTGCAAATAGCGATCGCCTCCACCCCAGACCTCTCTGAACCCGACAAAGCCGATGCCCTGGAGCAGGTCAACGTACTGGCTAAAGAAGCTCAAAAGCCATCCCAGGAGCGAACCGCACGAACCAGCGATCGCGCCATCAAATTCATCCGAGTCACATTAATGGGATTAACCAACGCCACCCGATCGGTAGAACAGATCCCGAAATTATTGGAAGCGATCGCCCAACGCATGTTGTAAAAGATGTAGCAAACTCCTGACAAAGCTAAAATAGAAAGCTAATCTATTTCGCTGGTTTGGGCTTGCTATGGTATCCCTGTCTCCTGACTTAAAAGCTAGACTCTCTACTCCGCTCAAAATCGGTTCCTTTGAGGTCAAGAGCCGGGTGCTGCAATCGCCGCTGTCGGGTGTCACCGACCTGGTATTTCGGCGGCTAGTGCGACGCTATGCGCCCGATTCTATGATGTATACCGAGATGGTGAACGCGACGGGCTTGCACTACGTGAAGCAATTGCCCAAGATCATGGAAATCGACCCAAAGGAGCGGCCTATCAGCATTCAACTGTTTGACTGTCGGCCCGATTTTTTGGCAGAAGCGGCTCAAATGGCGGTTGAAGAGGGAGCCGATACCGTCGATATCAACATGGGCTGTCCGGTCAATAAAATTACAAAGAATGGCGGCGGTTCCTCGCTGTTACGTCAGCCAGAGGTCGCAGAGGCGATCGTTCGCTCAGTCGTGCAAGCCGTATCCGTTCCCGTGACGGTCAAAACTCGGATTGGCTGGTCAGACAAGGAAATTAATGCGGTCGAATTTGCCAAACGGATGGAAGATGCGGGAGCACAAATGTTGACCCTGCACGGTCGTACTCGCGCCCAGGGATACAATGGCCCTGCCCGCTGGGAATGGATCGCCAAGGTTAAAGAGGTTCTTTCGATTCCAGTCATCGCAAATGGCGATATTTTCTCAGTTGATGCTGCGGTGCGGTGCCTGGAGACGACCGGAGCCGATGGCGTGATGTGTTCGCGTGGAACGCTGGGCTATCCCTTCTTAGTCGGAGAAGTTGATTATTTCCTTAGAACAGGCGAATTACGCGAACCGCCAAACCCCGTCGAGCGACTCCAGTGCGCTCGCGATCATCTGCAAATGCTGTGGGACTACAAAGGCGATCGCGGCATTCGTCAGGCCCGCAAACACATGACCTGGTACGCTAAAGGATTTCCCGATGCGGCAGAACTGCGTGGACAACTGGCCGTCATTGAAAACCTGGATCAGGGGTTGGCGCTCATTGATCGGGCGATCGCCCGGTTAGCTAGCTTACCCAATTGGAAATCCGAAGACGAAAGCGAACCCCAATTGGTTGAGGTTTAGAGCAATTTTGTATTCATTACATTATTGTCCAAGTCGCTCTAATTCCTCACGTAATACTCGCCGTAAGATGTTCTCTAATGGTTCGCGACTCTGTTGCATGTAGTCGCGCAGCGCTTCATTGATTAACGTTTGGTAGTTGCCACCACCTGCCAGGTGAACTTGCTCACGAAACCAGGCCAGAACATCATCGTCTAGGCGAATGGTGATGCGGGTTTTTCCCGGTGGAGTCGGATCAATTGCACCGCGCCTCCCTTGGCTAAAATCATACTCATCTTCCATAAATTCATTCCTCCTCATATTGTTCTCGTTCATGGCGTGTAGCCTTGCGAGCAGAAATTAGACGAATTTCATCCCCACGCCATGTATAAACTACAACCAGAACTCGCCCCAAAGCATCCATGCCAATTGTGATAAAGCGTTCTTCATCAAACCGTGCATCTGGAATCGTGATCGCCAGAGCGTCAGAAAAAACTGAAACAGCATCAGCAAAGTCAATCCCATACTTACGAAGATTGGCGAGTGCCTTACTCCTGTCCTACTGATACGTCATTTAGGCCGATATGCACACCTGTACACAGATAAAGTATAGCCAAAACTTGTGCAATACGGCTTTCAATTCGTCAACATGAACTCACACGACTAATTCTTTGGCATAGAGCGTATACTGCCGAATCGTGTGAGCATAGTGCTTGCTCACATTGCGAGAGTTATTAGCATCGTGCATCAGGGCATGGATGGCGCGAGTGTAGCCGAGCTGATGGGCGATCGCCTGCACCCGTGCCACCAGCACATTCCCCAGTCCGGCATACTGTCTTCCTGGCAACACGGCTACTGTTTTAATGATGACGGTATTGATGCGATCGCCTCGTTTGGCCTGCAATAAGTCTGGAATGGCAAAGAGAAATCCAACTAATGTGTTGTTATAGCCATAGTCACTGGTATTAGAACGGGGTGCAGGGGTGGAACCCCTGGCTGGGGGCGCAGCCCCCACATCCCTTTGGTTTTTCAATGTCTTAATGGATGGGGTGACAGCTATATGTTCTGCCATTAACACCAGTTCGGGTTGAACGTAGGGACGAATTCGGCTGTACTGTTCGATAAACTCATTAGCTTCAATTGGAGTATAGAGAAAGTTGTGGCGAAAGCTAATGAGAGAAAGCTGGTGAATATTTTGAAGTTCCTGCTGGAAGTCTTGTAAGTTGAGCGATCGCACCTTTACACCTATCTCCTGTAGTCGTGCCTCTGCTCGATGCAAACGCGGATCAGACTGACTCAAATCTTTATTTAGAGCTGAAGTATATGTTGCCAATGGTGTAAATCCAGCATCTCGAAATTGATCGCACCACTCATCGGGATTATCTGGTTCTAGGAAAAAGATGGGTTCAGTACCGCGATCGCTGAGCAATCGATAGCGTCGCCAGGTATTGCCATCCAACGGCCCAACGGCCATTGTGCAACCGCGAGAGGCTAATTCCTGACAGGCATGATTCAGTAGCAAATGAGCCGATTCAGCATCTTGTGCAGCGTAATGACCAATCAGTCCCAACTGATGGTTGGGATAGAACGGTGTGTTGTTCCACCATAGCGAACAGTAGGCAGCGATCGCCTGATCGTTATCTAAGACAACATAATGCACATCTGGAGCATGATGTTTGAAGAGTTCAAAATCTAATGGTGACAGACCTTCCATCTGTATCAAATCCATTAATTGCTGCACCGTTTGAACCTGTAAAATGGTACGCATTATTGCCATAAAACCCCAATAGAGATGTATTGCCAGTAGAGACGCGCCATCGGCACGTCTCCCCCAATTCCATGTACCCAAACAGTGTATTAGCCATACTGCCGAGACAACGGTGTTACAGCAGTAATAGCGAACCCAGCGTTGTATAAACCGCCCGACAAACCCAGTTCAGCGTATCAATCGACCGCTGGCGTAACGCAGGTTGCGTAACATAGTAAGCGATCGCCGCTCCTCCAATTCCCCCCAGCCCATATCCTGCATGAGTGATAGAACTGAGTGAAACGCCTTGAATCAACAGTAATGGCCCAAACATCAGCAGCCAGCTTTTCAGGATATAAGCCGCAACGCGCAGCCAGTTTGTCGGTTGCCAGTAG
>DATNPS010000078.1:0-46387 GCA_036703095.1 Crinalium sp.
CCCTGATAGGACGTGCGCACCGATAAGAGCGATCGCAGCCCCAACCGCCAGCAAAGCTCTCGCTCGTTGGACAGTAGCGGTTCTGTGTAGACATTGTCGGATAGAATGGCTCGATCCTGCGCCAGTACCCGTCGCCCGTAGGGACTTTTGGCAATAAAAAATTCAGAATCAAGGACGGGATCACAGCCCGGTTCCAGATATTCCGCTACAAACGGAATCGAGGTGGCCGTGCCGACGCTATACGACAAGATGATGCAGCGGCTCACCCGAAACGCCTGCCCAATTTGGCTGGCCGTGGTTTGGAAGATTTGCTGCGTGTTTAAACTCTGACGAATTTCTTCTGTAATCTGGCCCAACAGCAGTGCCTTTTGAAGCTGTTGCTCCAGCGCAGCCTCCGCCTGTTTGCGCTTAGTGAAATCGGTGATGATCGTATCCACCCGCAACGGGATTCCCTCGGCATCGCAGATCAGGCGGGCGCGATCGCGCACCCACCGCACTTCACCATCAGGCCGCACAATCCGATACTCCACGTCCTGGCTGCCCGTTTCTCGCATCGCCTCGCAGGCCGCCACGGCGCGATCGCGATCGTCGGGATGCACGACTTTAAACCACAGGTTCAAATCGCCGAAAAAGTCGGAGGCCGGGCGGCCATACAAATCTTCAGCATTCGGGCTGTAGTAGAGAATTTCGCCCGTCTGCGCCGCCACCGACCACACCACGTCTTCTAGCGAGTTGAGAATGCTGTTTAACTGCCCCTGACTTTGCCGCAGAGCTTCTTCGATTTTTTTGCGATCGCTAATATCGCGGGTGTTAATCACAATCCCCTGCACGTTGGCATTCTCAAGCTGATTGCTGCCCACCGACTCCAGATACACCCAGGCCCCATTCGCATGACGCCAACGATGCTCGACGTACATCACCGCATCGGCATTGCGCACCAGCAGGTCAAATCGGGTCTGCGTTTCAGTCAGGTCATCTGGGTGCAGCCAGTCAAAGGCGTAACGTCCAACAAAAATTTCAGGCGAATAGCCCAAAATTCGCTCGATCGACGGACTTTGATACAGAATCGTGCCATCTTCCGATAAGACGGTGGTGATATCGGTCGAGTTTTGCACCAGCGACCGAAACCGCTCTTCGCTGGATTGCAGCGCTTCTTCGATTTGCTTGCGATCGCTAATGTCAAAGATGACGCCATCAAACCAGAGCAACTGGCCCTCGGCATCAAAGACACCCTGCCCTTTGTCATACACCCAGCGCACTCGCCCATCGGCATGAAGGATGCGATATTCAACTACATAAATTTGCTGCTGGGGCAGGGCCTTTTGCGCCGCCTCTTGCAGGAGCGCAACATCCTCTGAATGAATAATGCTGCTAAAAGGCCGCACTCGATCTTGAATGAAGTCAGACGCCGGATAACCCGAAATCGCCTCGATCGCATCGCTGATAAACTGCATCGTCCAGGTACCCGTACCTTCGCAGCGATATACGGCTCCGGGAATCTGCGGCAGGGAAAACGAGATCTGAGAGCGATCGCCCTCTGGCTTAATCGGTTCGCTGGGTTTGCCCAGTTCATTCTCCGGCAGGGGTTCAACGTCAACAGCCTTGGGAGGAACGCTGCCATTCTCTCCAGGAACCTTCAACAGCGCAGTCGAGCTATCGGCATCAGTCAGGTCTTGGATAGACAGCAGCGCATAGAATCCGCTCCCTCCCGGCATCGTATAGGCCGTCACGGTCGTGCGCTGAACTCGTTCACGTCCCCCAATCAACCGACAGGGCAAAATAGGCTGCTGGCTGGCGTCGGCAAATGTAACGGTAGGCCCTCCAGCCATGATCCGACTGATTGGGTCGGCATACTCAGGTTGAGTGAACCGGGGAAAATGGCTGCGAATATCATCCCCTAAAATCTTGGCTCTGGGGCAGCGCGTCCATTCTTCCAGACAGCGATTCCAAAACACCACGCGAAAGTCGTCCCGCAGCACACACGCGCCAATGGGCATGTGATCCAGGAGGTTGAACGCTTGTTCAATGGATTGGACGTTCATAGTGACTCAACCTGTTCAGCGCCAGAGCAACATTGGACATTACTAAACCCGCTGAACTTGTAAATTCCAACTTCGAGTACTGGCAGATGAACCAGTGTCCCAGCCGCAATTCTCATCATGCAAATCGGTGGCAATGCCACTGATTGCGGATTTGGCACACCCAACGAGCGTACCAAACCCGCAATCAGTTTCAAAATGAGAATTGCTGGCGTTCAAGAGCAATATTGACTTAAAAAGGGCTAAGCGGAATTAACCCAAACGGTAGACGTCACCATATAAGGTCTAGGGTTCCACTATTTGTAGCAAAATAATCGCTCTTGCAGCAAAAAAATCAATTCTTCCCGGTCACCGACAATCCCTCGACGATCACCGATGGCGTATAGCAGGAACCATTCCAGTCTGCATCGCCGCCCAGTTCCACCAGTTGCTTGAGGGCCGTATAAACGTTGCCAGCCACCATCGTATCCTTCACACGACCGACCACCTGGCCCTGATGAATGCGATAGCCGAGATCAATATTGACCGAAAACTCACCCGAAATTCCGGCACCGCCCCCCAACATTTGATCGACGACCAGGCCATGCTCTAGCGACTGAATCAGCTCGTCTAGCGATTTGGTACCGGGCTGGATCAGGAGATTAAACAGACCGGGCGTAGGATAGCTGCCCAATCCCGACCGGAAGCCGTTGCCCGTTGTGCCGCTGCCCAACGCCTTACCAACTTTGCGATCGGTGTAAAATAGTTGCAGCACACCATTCTTAATGAAGGTAATCGGACGCGTCGGCGTTCCTTCATCATCAAACGGGCAGCTAAATGGGCCATCGTTTGGCTGCTGAGCTACCGTGATGGCGCTAGCCACGACCGCCTCTCCCAATCGCTCGCTCCAGGGAGAGGCTCGTTCCACCACCTGCTTACCATTCATCGCGGCCTGCACGGTGTCCCACAGCATATCGGCGGCCTTGGCGGTAAACAGCACGGGCACCCGGCCTGTCGCGGGGGCTGTATTGGTTTGCGCCCAGTCTAACCGCTGCAAAATTTGCTGCACCAGGGCGATCGGGTCAAGACTACCGCGCTGGGTTTGACCATCGGAAACGCTGAGAAAATCGTCACCGCGCACCCATTCTGCCGCTAGAAAGCAGCTCAAGGTGGTGTCCGCATAGCCGCAGTCTAATCCCTGCGTGTTAATCAAGCGGGTGTTTTCCAGGTCGCATTCCCACTCCCCCGTGCAAATGATGTCTGGATAAACATCTCGCACCAGGGCGATCGCTTCCTTTCCCCAATCCACCAGTTGCTCCACCGAAACCGCTTCCCCCAGATCCGGATAGGAGGCTTGATTCGAATCGGCTAGCTCAATTTGCTCTGGCTCGTTGAGATGGCTGAGGGCGATCGCCCGATCCACCAACGACTGAGGCTCTACCGGGCCATAGGCAACCGCCAGACCGGGTCGGCCATCTCGCCAGAGGCGCAAAGCAATTCCTTCAGCCTGGGAGCTTTCTAACTGTTTCAGCCGATTGGCCTCAAAAAAAACAGGGCGAGACAGCGATTGCGATTGAAATACTTCTGCGGCCTCTGCGCCTGACTTGATCGCCAGTTCCAACAGTTGCTCGGCCAAGTTTGTCTGTGGCAAATCTTCAGAAGCCATAGATTCTTACGATTACCGGAGATGTGCAAGGAGAATGAGCATGGTGACTGGGTAAGGAATAGACCACAGCTCCGGTACTTGAGACAGCCTTGCTAGACCTTGGAACAGGTCTTCCTTCAACTTCGCCTCAAGCACTAGAACTGAGCCAAAATCCTCCTAAACCATCTTCGGGGATCACGGTACTTTACGCTAGATTCAACTCTTGCATCAGCCAAAATCCGGTGAACGCCTCAGAGTTCGGATCAGACTGCACTGCTAGAAAGTGAACCTGATTCGCCTTTTGCTTCAGCGCTTCAAAATTGCGGGCTTCTTGCTGAAGCGGCGGGGTTGTTAGATTCGCTAGAATCCAGGATTCACTCGCGCCCGTTTCTAGCAATAAGCGGGCAGGCTTATCCTCACTGGTTTTGACGAAAGCTAGCTCTAAACCCGACATCCAGCCCGCTAGAGGCAACGCACGAGATGAGTAAATAATGATCCCTGGAATTTTTGTGTCTGGTGCGACGCCAGCCATCGCGATCGGAAAAGCTTCTTCAAAATCAATTTTCCAGTCTGGCATGTCTGCAAACGCGCTCGCTTCCAAACTGACAAATGCCCACTGCTGCCCCCGCAGCGCGTCTGGCAGCGGTTGGGGGGTGGTTGGGGGAAGACTGACGGATGGATTGCTGCCCGATTGGTAATTGGGCAGAGAAGGATACACCTCTTCCATGCGTTGATTAATCCATTGGTTCAGCGCCAGGGTGCGACGACTGGGATAGGCCGCGATCCCCAAATCTTCGCAGCCCTTGGTGATCATATTAGCCATCTGACGACGGAAAAAGCGGATCTTATCGGGACGGCTAGAAGACTGGGCGATCGCCTCTTCTAGCGCTTTCCGCAGTGATCCCGAATTTACTTCTGTGTTGGCATAAAACTTGGAATAGCGAAATAGAGAATCGACGCTAGCCGCAATGTCCAACGGACTTTCGCAGACCAGCACTTCCCATAGTTTTTTGTTTTGCTCGTCTACAACGGGACGTGAATAAAAATCGAGTTCCCAAATAACAGGCATGATTGGCGATCGGTATGCAGCACAGCATTAGTCTTTGCTTCTCGATCATACGTGCTGGCGGCACATCCTACTGCGCTTGCCCCGCACCCGGTCGAGCCGCATTGCGCTGAGACGAATACATGGCCCGTAATACCAGGGCTGGGTCTACCCAGTTGCCATTAAACTTGAGTCCCCAATGCAAGTGTGGCCCAGTCGTGCGGCCTGTCATGCCAACCCGGCCAATTCGCTGCCCAGCCACCACCGTCTGGCCTTCCCAGATTTGAATGCCGCCATCGCGATCGATCATGTAGCGCTTGCCGCCCGATGTCTCAACGTGACCATTCATATGGCAATAGATGTGAGTCCAGTTGCCCGAATCAACCACCACCGACGTTCCACAATTACTGTCGTCCGACACTTCCACAACTGTCCCAGACCACCAGTTGCGTACATAGCTCCCCTGAGGCGCGGCCATGTCTAAGCCATAGTGAAACTCACGGCTGTAGCCTCCATAGGGAGACAGCCGATAGCCAAACGGGGATGTGTAGGATTGAAAATTTTCGACCGGAAAGGATGCTCCCATCCATTCATTCGTCGCGATTTGAGTGGGATTCACACGCGATACCTGTTGCTCCGACGCACCCGAATCTACCGCCAGGGCGATCGCTTGAGGCGAAGCTTGAGCGACGGGTCGTTGTCCTCCAGGTTGTCGAGCAGGTTGAGACGCCTGCTGTTTAGACGTCTGGGGAAGAGACTGATAGGGCACCGAAGACACATCGGGAAGCGTATCGGGCAAACTCTGCGGAGATGCGATCGCCGTTTGCGACACATTAGGCGCTTTAGCCCCCAACATTTTCTGATGGGCTTCCATCACGACCATCAGCGTTAAGCCGATTCCAGTTGCCAGCAGGACTTTGCCAAAAAAGATTTTGTTCCGTTTCATCATCAACGACCCAGATTTCCGCGTAACTCCTCACCCTTCAATCACTCAACATCCACACCAGGAATAGTAAGGCAACCGTGGAGACGGTTAGGACAGGGGGTGTGGGGGCTGCGCCCCCAGCCAGGGGTTTCACCCCTGCACCCCGTCTTAGCTAACCCTTCGATCGCTGTACAACTCAAGCAAATTAATTTAGCCAACTATTATGGACTACTCGAACACCGCTGTCACTTAAGTTCTGCAACTTTTTAGTTTTGTCTTCATAAGACTAATACAACCCTTCGCTAGAGTTAGATTAAACTTTGGTTTAATTTTCTTGAACCATGACTTGATCGCCTTCGATCTGGACGGCATAGGTTTTGAGCGATCGCCGTGCTGGCCCTTGAATTACAGCTCCCTGCGCGTCATATCGTGCCCCATGACAGGGACAGTTAAACGTCTTCGCATCCGCCTTCCACTGCACGGTACAGCCTGCATGAGTGCAAGTCGGATTGACCGCCACCAACCCACTTGGATCTGCTGACTGACGTACCACTAATACTGGATTGGGCACCCCGTCTGTCACAAGCAGTTGCCCGGTCTGATCCAGTTGAGCGACTGAACCAACTGACGTAAAGGTGCCTGATGTAGAGGTTTGCTTGGAGTCACGCAACCCACAAGCGGCGATCGCCATCGGTAGGGAACTGGCCAACGCGCCCATTCCAATCCAGCTTAAAAACATGCGACGATCCATCCTGGTTCCCCCCGCTGATGACACTTCCGTCTGACTATATAAGAATTCAGCAACTATAATGATTTGCCAAATCAAATCCTCAAGCTTATTGGTTTCTCTTATGGCACGGAATTCAGATAACCGGGAGATTTGTTTCAATGTAAGCTTATGAGCAATTGAACCCACACTTTCAGCAGGGAATTAAGTGCTCGTGAAAGACGCAATTCTGGAGCCTTTACTTCGGAGGTTACGCTACAAAAAGGTCATTAGTTATATTCCTTCTAACACCAGGGTTCTAGATATTGGTTGCGGGCGTTCAGCAACATTTCTCAGAACCATATCACCTAAAATTGCTGAAGGAATTGGTGTGGATTTCAAGGTTGCGCCTGTTAGCATCAGCAACGTTTCCACAATTCAACTGAAGCTGGCGCATGAATTACCTTTTGAAGATGAAAGCTTTGATGTCGTAACAATGCTAGCCGTGCTCGAACATATAGAACACGAAAAATCTATCCTGAAGGAAGTTCGTCGAGTGCTAAAGAAAGATGGACATTTAATTCTGACTGTTCCATCGATTTGGTCAAAGCCTGTTCTTGAATTCCTGGCTTATCGTTTGAAGATCGTGGATGAGCTAGAAATCAGAGATCACAAACGATATTATAGTCGTCCAAGTTTAAGAAAAGCATTAATCGAAGAGTGCCAATTTCGAAACTTCCACCATCAATACTTTCAGCTTGGAATGAATAATTTCTGTACAGTTAACAAATAAGTATGAAAACCACAGAAAGCTATTCATACTGTTGGCGAATTGTTGCCTCCTTAATAAGGATAAGTTGATTGCAGAATTGCAATTAAGAAGTCCTCATTTAGGAGATTAATAAACTCATGAATTCAATTCGTTTTAGTCTGCCTCCTAGAGGAAGTTTTACACCAAATGGGGAAGATGATCCTCTCAAGTATTACTACATTCCTTTAGTAGGACAACTTTATATTGCTCGAATTGCAATAACTCTCCAGTTGTTAAATCGTCGCCATTTTAATAAAACGCTTGAAATAGGCTATGGTAGCGGTATTTTACTGCCAACACTCTGTAAGATCAGTCAAGAGGTTTATGGCGTTGATTTGACCAGCAACCCTAACATTGTCTCCAAGCAGCTCACTAATTTTGGCTGTCAAGCAACTCTTAGCCAGGGTGTTAGCGATCGCCTCTTATTTGAAGACAATACATTTGACTTGATTGTCGCCATTTCAGTGCTTGAACATATTCGTGAAATTAAAGATTTTCTGTGGGAAATCCACCGTGTTTTAAAGCCTGGTGGAATTTTATTAGTGGGAATGCCTGCTGTCAGCAGGTTCATGCAGTTTTTGTTTCAAGCAATCGGTTTTTCTGGAATCGAAAACCACCATGTAACCACTCCAGAATCTATGCTCCAAGCAGCACAATCCATGTACCGTTTAAAGGCGGCATCTCACCTACCCGGATTCTTGCCTTCTTCAGTTTATTTATATAAATCGTTTTGCTTTGAGAAATGACTGGATCGCGTGTTGAACGTCAACTGGGGCTTAGTAAAAGACAGAGGGATGAACTAGATGTTTGGAGAAATCGGAATCTCTATTACTATCAGGATTTAGAAAGGCTTTATAGTTTCGTTATCCAGCCCAACACTAGAGTTTTAGAAATTGGGTCAGGTACAGGGCACTTGCTTCACTCATTACAGCCCCACTATGGATTAGGAATTGATATTAATTCCTCCCTGGTGAAACATAGCCAGGCGCGTTTTCCAAATTTAGATTTTCAAGTTGGTTCAGCAGAAGATTATCGGTGTAATAAATCTTTCGACTATATCTTGCTAGCCAATACAATTAGCTATATTGAAAATATTCCAAAAGCGCTTAAGAACATTTCAGACCTTTGTGCTCCCGACAGTCGGCTCGTCCTAACATTTCACAATCCGGGCTGGGAATTGATTCTGAGGGTTGCTTCTTTAATTGGTCAAAGAATGCCTCTTTTATCATTAAATTGGCTGAGCTTTACCGACATTGAAAACCTACTCGATTTGGCAGGCTTTGACGTCATCGTTCACGGAAAGCGCATGTTGTTTCCCAAGCGACTTCCTTTATTATCTGCATTTGTTAATCGATTTATTGCTCCCCTTCCAGGCATTAATCGCTTTTGCCTTACAGAACACATCATCGTCCGAAAAAGGTTGGATAGCACCAACGCAAATCTCAACATTCGGAATATGACCTGCTCTATCATTATTCCTGCTCGTAATGAAGCAGGAAACATTGAAAGCTGTATTACCCGTTTACCTCAAATTGGTCAGCACACAGAAATAATCTTTGTTGAAGGAAACTCTACAGATAATACGTGGGACGAAATTCAACGGGTAAAAGCTAAATACAATCAGCAGTTTGATATCAAAGCATATCAACAAACTGGTCGAGGCAAAGGAGATGCCGTTCGGTTGGGGTTTGACCAGGCCCAAGGCGATATTTTAATGATCCTGGACTCAGATCTGACGGTTCGTCCAGAAGATTTAACGTGCTTTTTTGAGGCGATCGCCTCTGGTCATTGTGAATTAGCCAACGGATGTCGTCTCATTTATCCCGTCAGTTTAGCCGCAATGCCCTGGTTGAACCGCATCGCCAACCGCTTCTTTGCATGGTTGCTGTCCTACCTGCTCAATACGAAAATAAAAGATTCTCTTTGTGGAACGAAAGCCATTTCCCGAGAAAATTACTTGCGAATTGCTCAAAATCGCTCGTATTTTGGAGATTTTGACCCGTTTGGAGATTTTGATCTGCTGTTTGGTGCTGCTAAGTTAGGCTTAAAAATCAAAGATATTCCAGTTCGCTATTTTTCTCGAACATACGGCAAGTCAAATATTCGACACTTCAAAGAAGGTATCACGCTCTTAAAGATGTGCCTGGTTGCAGCTAAGAAAATCAAGTTTATCTAGAGCAAAGTTCCATTTAATACTTCATAATTCATGCCTCATTTAACAGCACTTCTCAAGCCGCTATTAATCTGGCTCAAGCTGCCTGAGTCTTCTCAGTTATGTGATCTCGACAATCCTGAAAATATTCATATTCTGCGTCACATCATTCAACGCAAGCCCTTTTTAAGGAATGTATATCTTAGCTTTTATCAGGATATTTTGACTCGAATCAAAACAGTTCCGCCGGATGGAAACATCGTTGAGCTGGGAAGTGGGGCAAGCTTTATGAAACATCTTGCGCCCCATATCATAACGTCGGATGTATTATCTTATGAAGGGGTAGATAAAACTTTTTCTGCTCTAGAAATGCCATTTCAAGACTCTAGTATTAGCGCTTTTGTAATGGTAGATGTATTTCATCACATCAAAGATTCAAGATTATTTTTGAAAGAAATGAATCGTTGCTTAAAACCGGGTGGCAAGGTTGTGATGATAGAACCTGCAAATACCCCCTGGTCACGCTTCATTTATCAAAACTTTCACCATGAACCATTTGAGCCTGAAAAAGGCTGGGGCTTTACAGACGGTGGCCCCTTAACAGGTGCTAACATGGCGCTGCCCTGGATTGTGTTTTGTCGCGATCGCCAACAACTCACAACAGAATTCTCCGAATTACAGTTAAGTAATATTGATATTCATACTCCAATCCGATACTTGCTAAGTGGAGGATTATCAGTCAGGCAGCTCTTACCATCCTTCTTATACCCTTTAGTTTCTCTGGTTGAGCTAGTCCTCTCACCTCTAAACTTTATGATTGGAATGTTTATGACCGTAGAACTTCACAAGACGTGCATCTCTGAGGGTTAATGTTGGATAGCGAATGTTAAGCGTTAATTCATGAAAACAGCACTCATCTGTGGTATCTCTGGACAAGACGGTGCCTACCTCGCACAATTGCTCCTGAGCAAGGGCTACAGAGTTTATGGAACGTCGCGAGATGCTCAAATATCAACCTTTCGCAACCTGGTAAGACTGGGAATTCGGGATCAGGTCAACGTTTGCTCGATGTCCCTGAATGACTTTCGTAGCGTCTTGCAAGTAATCAGTCGGGTACAGCCCGATGAAATTTATAATTTGGCGGGCCAAACGTCGGTTGGGCTTTCGTTCGATCTGCCTGTGGAGACGATGGAAAGCATTACGCTTGGCACTCTCAATCTGTTAGAAGTGATTCGATTTATTGGTGCTCCCATCCGGTTATACAATGCTGGCTCCAGTGAGTGTTTTGGGGATACAGGTAGTGAGCTAGCGGATGAAGAAACGCCCTTTCGTCCTCGTAGTCCTTATGCGGTCGCCAAGGCTGCTGCATTTTGGCAAGTGGCTAACTACCGGGAAGCCTACAATTTGTTTGCCTGTTCTGGCATTTTGTTTAATCATGAATCGCCGTTGAGACCAAAGCGATTTGTAACGCAAAAGATTGTTGCTGCGGCGTATGACATCGCTCAGGGAAAAGAGGAAAAGCTGTATCTGGGCGATATCTCGATTCAACGGGACTGGGGATGGTCGCCGGAATATGTAGAGGCCATGCATCTGATGCTGAAACAGGACAAAGCAGATGATTTTGTGATCGCTACTGGACATACCAGCCGTCTAGAAGATTTTGTTGCGGAAGTGTTTGCACATCTGGGACTGGACTGGCGATCGCATGTGGAAGTAGATAAGAACCTGTTTCGACCCACGGATATCGCCGTAAGCTGCGGCAACCCTAATAAAGCAAAACAGAAATTAGGATGGCAGGCCAAGTATACGATGCAAGATGTTGCGCGGATGATGGTGGATGCCATTTAAAGAGGTAACACGCAAAAACAGGCTTTTAGGAGAGTTTTACGACGTAACAACTCCCCTAAAAGCCCGTTTGTCGGATTCACATTAACTTAGTAGATGGCTGGTGTTGTTCCGTTACCATTCACTGATCCGTTCGTTGATGCAGATTGAGTGGATTGAGGAACATCCGTTGTCGCTGATGAAGCAACAGATACAGATGGTTTTCTTCCCTTACGATTGGAGCCACCTGCTTTTGCATACTCAACACTACTTCTGCCGTAAACGCTAGCAACTCCACTGAGCATTCGTTCAGATAAATCTGAGAGACTTTTATCCAGTTGCTCTACAGTTTTACGAGATTCGTCAAGGTTAGACAACAGCGTATTGTGTGCTTCGAGAGCAGCACGATTCTTGTCAATCAAATGATTATAGGAATCAAGGGTAAGACCGTTTCCGAGATCGAGATGCTCGTGAATGGATTTGAACTGGGCAAGACGACGTTGAGCTTTGTCGAGTGCTTTCGAACCGCGAGTTCTGATGGGCATAAAGATGCTCCTGATTAAACAACTGTTTCAAGATAGAAGAGCGCTCTTTTGCCTGAGTTGAGTAGTTTTATGGATTTATCAATTATTAAGTAAAGGAACAAAAAAATTATCTGTGGTTTTACTCAAAAAATATACCAATATATGATTTGAAATCTCGGAAATAATAAATAAGATCCTAGAAACAATAAACGAGCACTCGAAAACAATAAACGAGTACTCGGAAATAATAAATGAGATGCCGGAAACAATAAACGGGAACTCAGAAATAATAAATGAGATGCCGGAAACAATAAACGAGTACTCGGAAACAATAAATGAGATATCGGAAACAATAAACGAGTACTCGGAAATAATAAATGTGTATTCTCTCTGACAATATACTAGTGTGCCGATAGGTCTTAAACTTCGGAAAACTACAGAATTTTAGGGTTTCACTCTTGTATGCAACTTCAATCTTGCCGCTGCCACACTACAAGAATGGATTTGCCAACGCTATGGAACACAACGGGATCTATAAAAGTTGACAGCCTAACCATATATCTGTCCCAGAGCCGGATTTGCTGACGAGTTGGTTGGGCAGAGCGGAGCAAAAGACGATTACCCAATGAAGCTAATAGACCCACTGAATCTAAATATCTTGTTGATATACAGTTCAATCCTGACGGTGTAAGTTGTAGAAGGCTTTCGCGATTGTATCGACGATAATGGCCAATGGCTTGGTCGAACGCTGTATAGAGCCACTGATGGGCAGGAGCTAAAACAACTAGATAACCTCCAGGAGCCAGCAATGTTTTTGCTCTTTCAACCTCATTGAGATCGTCTTCAATATGCTCTAAAACATCAATATATAGGATTGTATTAAAGGGTTGGTCAGGCTCTAACCTATCTATAGTTCCGCATTGAATTTGGCAAAACTCCGGTAGGTAACCCATTGCAGCCTGTCGGCTCAAATCACTCGCCATCGCCTGATCTGGTTCAAGGGCCAACCAGAAATCATGCGTCTTCTTACACAAATTTCGTGTTGTACCACCAATACCAGCGCCAACTTCCAAGACACGTTGCCCCAAGTATGGGCGCACCTGTGAACCCCAATATGATTTCCAATGAATAGCCTCACTGAAAATTTCTAGTTCAGAACCAGAATACTTAAACGCTAGATCGCTCATGATTAAACACTACAACTCGTTCTCTTACATATCTTCGGGCATCTAGAGCAGGCACAACCGAAAGAGCCGATCGCCGATTGAGCAGCGAAAAAGCAGCTCCGGCAGCTAGCAAAAGAGTTTGTAATAGCAAAACACTTAATAACCCAGTTACATATGATGCCCATCCTGGAATCGCTAAATTAGTAAATAGACGAAGAATTACGACTAGACCAATTCCAGAGGCTAACAATACCGACAGGACTGTAAAGGTGATAATGACTCGCACAAATACAACGTCACTATAGACAGATATAGCACTCAAGCCATGAATAATGAGTGAAACCATATTCATCTTGGACTTACCTGCATAGCGATCGCCCCGATTAATTCTGACTCTATAGATTGGGGTTTTAGACAACATAATTGTTGCTGCCAAGTTATTCCAAATATCTGGCATGAACACCATGCGAGACAATAGCGATCGTGGAATGAGGCAGAAGTTACCAAAGTCAATTACCTTACCTGTTAATACCAAAAATAAGGTTTTATACAGAATATAGGACAACCGAAAGCTAGCCACTTCTGAGCGTTTACCCCTTTGAGCCACCACAATTTGATTAGGATGAGCAAAAGAAGCTTTCAGTAATTTGCCTATGTCTTGAGGTCGATCTTCACCATCACAATCCATCACAATCACTGCATCAGAATCTTCTTGATGGAAAGCCTCACAAAGACCAACAGCGATCGCACGTTGATGACCTAAATTGCAAACTAGATTAAGAATCTCAATCTTCTGTAAATATTTCAAGTCTGGAAGCAGTACTTCAGGCGTCGGCGTTAACTCAATAGAACCATCATTAACAGCAATAATACTGACATTCAGATCCAAAGTTTTAGCAAGATTGTCAATAGCTTGTACCAAATAAGTAAATGATTGCCAATCATTAAAAATTGGTGTGACGATAGAGAGCCTATACACTAATTCAGTATCCCTAGTTTTATTTAACATCTCTAATTTTCAATATCTTTAACATACAAGCTAAGATTTCTATTTCTTCTCAAAAATCCATTTATTTTCCCTATTATTCACGCTTCCATAAACCAGATGTATCCTTTGAATAATATGCTCTAAAAATGGACCAAACTGCTCCTTTTTGTCGAATATTTTCATTAGCTAAACTCACCCACTCGTCATTATTCTTAGGAAACTGAAGTTGATATTCTGAAATTAGCGGATTGGGATAGTTTAAACGTACAGGAATAGTTGCTTGGATTAACTGAGGAAGATTGGTATTGAATGTTTGTTGAGCATTGGCCAAAATCGGGGTTGAGAATAATCCGAACCAAATAATAGCAACGAAAATATGAAAATTAGCGAGAACCTTAAAGATTACATGCGCAAATAAAACACAGGCAAGGGCTGAAAGTGCCATTGAAGCTACCCACTGTCTAGGTAAAATCCAATATTTTTGCAAAAAGGAAACATAGGAAAGAAAAATAGAGATAGAAAAGGTAAAAGCCAACAGGATGGTAGGCGAAATTAATAATCTTAAGGAAGTAGCCCGCAATCTCGGTAAAAATACGATTAACAGCATCATAGAGAGAACTAACGTTAAGAATGGGTAAACAGCTCCTCTAAGAAATTGCATGTGACTCAGATCAAAAAAAACGTTAGATAAACTATCATTTTTCAACCACTCAAATGGGTCAAACGAAAAATCGGGTTTACCCTTTAGCCATGTAGCGAATCCAAGAATAAAATAGGTTGTAAAGCCAAGAATGAATATGGGTACATCAGCATGATATATGAAAGAAGAAATAGACAACTTGAACTTATCTTCCTCAATCCATTTCTGAACAAAAGTGAATATACATATGGTCAACCAATAAATAGAAAAGTAAGGATGAAATAAAACACCGAAAAGGATAAATGATAAGCCTAAAGCTCTCAATAAAATAGAATCTCTTTTATTGCAAGTTGGAATTGTGTAGTAGGCTAGTGTCCCAACAGTAGCAGCCACTAAAGGCATATAAGGGCGAGCTTCACCAACATAAAACATTAAAGTTCCTTGGGAAAAAAGAGAAAGTACTCCGATGACTTTCCAAAGAAATGACATTCGCCAAAGATGAAATAAGTATACAGAAGCCCCGAATAGAATTATCGCTGAGAGAATACTTGGAAAACGCAACCAAAATCGGCTTGCGCCAAAAAATTGTAGCAACCAGTAATCAAGTAGCATGTATATTCCTGTTTGCCCATGATTAACTGTAGTGACTGACTGGCTGATAGTATCCCATGCTTCAGATGTTGTTCGATGGCTTCCTAAAGCAAAATGTAGAAATTCGTCAATCCAAATTGGTCGCTCCCATGATGCATGTAAAGCTACACATAGCAAACACAATAGAAGGAGAGAAATAATACCAACTTTTAGATGTAATACCTTTAAAAATTGAGAAGGAATAGAATCTTTAGAGGCTACAGACGTTTGGTTAATCATTTCAACCTCGTTAACATTCGGAACAATACCTACCTATTAAATCTGCCCAAAACAATATAATTTGAAATATTTAAATTCATTGCCTACAATATAGTCGAGTAAATGCAAAACTAATCGGATATTCACTTCGTTTGTAATGGCTAGGCATAAACCAAGCTAAAGAACTCTTTAAAAAGTCATTATCCAACTTGTCAAAAACTAAAACAGCTTTTATTTTAGATTTGTCAGGAAAATTTAGAATTGTCTTGTCCTCATAGAGATTCTCAATAGTTTTGGGGTCTAAAAATGACCAAATTTTCTCTTGGTCTCTCAAAGTGTCCGAAAAGAAGTTGGTTTTTTCTAGACCATATGTTGCAACGAGAAGATTATTCCGTTGAAAGGCATAGTTCAGCGTTCTCTTGAGTGAAACAGCAACTTCATACCGAACTCTAGGATTTAGTGCAACTAGGATAGGTTCTTCATTAGCTGTACAAGATTGTATGTTTTGCAACAAGGCATTCATATCTCTGCTATCTTTTGCCATTTGATTGTAAGTACTCAACATTGGAGGAAGTTGAAAGCAGAGCAAAATGACAGCTAAGGTAGTTAGTAAGAACCCTAAGAATTTGCTTCTCTCCAAAATCAAAGACAAAACTACAACTGTTAATAGAGAATATCCCAAGATGCCGGGTATCAAATAGTACCCGTCAATACCAGATTTGGCATATAAGAGAATTTGAGGAATTATTGAAGCTAGCAAAATGAAAACAACTGGATAAAGCTTCTTGAATAATGCCAATAAAGGTTCTCGCTTAAATACCGCAATGGCAATAAGCAGTGCGATCGCTAAACCTAAAAAGCTTGGATGACTTGCTTTTGTCAAGGTTGCCGCAGTTCTTAGTAAATTGGAAATCTTTAAGTTATTCTCATCAAACCCTGCGTAACCTGTTGCTTGAGTTCCAATTGCGAATTTGATATATAAAACTTCCAGAATCATAACTCCCCCCAAAACTCCTGCTAGGAATTTGTTTTGGGAGAGAGCTTGGCGTAAAGGAATTTCATTAAAGGTAGAATCCGACCAAATCTTAATGCTAACAAGAGCCGGGATAAATATAATAAATGACTCTTTGCTCAATGAAGTTAAAACGGCAAAAGTAGCAAAGATGATATTACTTACAGTTTGATATTTAGATATTCGACTGCCTAGAGCCGCAAACATTAACGATGTTGCCAGGAAAAAAGTCCCTAATGCTTCTGGTAAACTTGGACGCGCCCAAATTACCGCTTGAGCACCCCATAATGTTAATCCTGAAAATAGTAGCGCTAGAGTAGTAGGAATTTTTAGCAGTTTCGCAAATGCAAATAGTGAAAAATTGGTGAGGCTCGTTAATAAGCAAAGATACCCAAACCACAAGCCTGCATTTAAGCCAAAAATCTGGGTTTGAAGTATAACATGAGTGTAATAAGCAGGTCTAAAGCGAGCAGAATTATCTAATAAAAGCCAATCTAAAATAGTGCGCGGTAAGCTCTTTAATGATAAATCGTGATTTATAGCAGCTATCTGATGATCATCAACAAAGAAGCGAAATCCAGAGGACAAGAGACCGGTTTGGCTAAAAATAAAAAAATAAAAGCTAGTAATAAGAAGTAAAATCACCAAGAAAATGGGCAAATCAATCTGCTGCTTGAGACGCGGCAATAGAGAAGCCATGGTTATATATTTCCTCACATAAAACAAGTTTCAAACTACACACCCAATTCGGTTTTTGACTAACTAAATTATTTAATGAGCCAGAGGATTTATTTCCAAGTAGTTAGTTACATGATATTAGAGGCTATTTTATAGATGTATGGGCAGGATATCAATCTGTCTTTAAAATATCCGAGCTGCTTTGAGAACAGTTTCATGAGGGATAACCATTGCTTTATTAGTGCTTTGGTTGCAAAAATATGATATCAAGCTGGGTAAAGAGTGGCTCTTCTGCCTAGTCATCTTTATCTAAAAAGACTAGGCTTTAGGATTAAAGTCGCCATCTACGTGTGTTTACCGTGACCTACGAATAGGAAAGTATCAGTTATGGGGAGTGACCTGTGAGAATTTCAATCATTACCGTCTGCAAAAATGCCGCAAAGGATATTGAAAAAGCCATTAAGAGCGTAGCTAATCAGACGTATGATGATCTCGAATACATTGTTGTAGACGGAGATTCACAGGACGGAACCAAAGAAATCGTTAACCGATATTCCGATAAAATCAGTCGATTTATTAGTGAACCTGATAATGGACTATATCAGGCTATGAATAAAGGCATTCGTTACTCATCGGGCGAGTTTATTGGCTTTCTCAATGCAGACGATTATTTAGTTGACAATCTTGTAATTGGGGATGCCGTCCGATTTTTATCCAAACATCCATCCTGTGATTTTTTATACGGGGATCTAGAAGTTCGCTATTCATCTAAAAAATCAGTAATCGTCAAGCCTCCGCGTCCTGAGGATGCTCTTGATACACTCGTTTGTGGTTGTCTACCCCACCAAGCCAGCCTCTCTAGAGCAGAACTCTTTTTTGAAAAGATTGGCTTTTTTACCGAAAACTACCGCATTTCAGCAGATTATGAATGGTTTCTCCGCTTGCTGCAAGATGAAACCGTGAAATTATGCTATTACCCTCGAACGTTTACTTCATATTATGTCGGTGGGTTATCCAGCCAAATTCGCTTATCGCTACCAGAATCCTATAGCATTCAAAATCGGTTCCCGCTCTATCAAGAAGACTACTGGCTAAAACGGAGAATCCTTAAATATCAGGAATTCGTTATTAACTTGCGGGAATGGTTAGCTAATGCCGAAACCAGCAGAGATGTGCTGGAAGAAAAGTATGAAGCGCTACAGAAAGATTACCAGTCGTTAGCAAGTCAATATCATAAGGTCAAGGATGAGTTAGAGCAGATGCGGGAGGCGATCGCCCAGCCGTCAAATCCCCACCAACCTTCTACTGAAATGGAGACTGAATCCCTACAACCAGTAGATTTTAGTTAGCTAGGGTGCTATGGTTTCAACTTGATAGGCGAATGATCCTAAAGATATGTTTAAGCTATCTTTAGCAATTAAAACCTTGAACTGTAGCGTGAGGCTTGTGTTGTGAAGGGCGTGACCGACTCCGAACTCAATAATCTGATTGCACCAGAAATTAAAGACGACGAGTTCTATCAGGCTATTCAACGGTTAGCCCGTCGGAAGGATATTAAAACCGTTTTGGAGATCGGTTCCTCTTCAGGAGGCGGTAGTACAGAGGCATTTGTCAAGGGGTTAAGGGATAACCCTAGCAACCCTTCACTCTTCTGCATGGAGGTTTCCAAACCTCGATTTACAGAATTGCAGAATCGGTACGCGAGTGAGGGGTTTGTCAAGTGTTACAACGTCTCCTCGGTACCCGTTGAGAAGTTTCCGAGCCGAGAGCAGATAGCAGACTTCTACGCTTTATACGATACTCCCCTAAAAAACTACTCGGCTGAACAGGTATTGGGCTGGCTACAGCAAGATATCGACTATGTCAAAACGGCTGGAGTGCCAGGAGATGGCATCCAGCGGATTAAAGCAGAAAACAACATTGATTGTTTTGACATGGTTTTGATCGATGGATCTGAGTTCACTGGCAATGTGGAACTGGATGAGGTGTATGGAGCCAAGTTCATTCTGCTAGACGACATTTGCACGTATAAGAACTATGACAGCCATCAACGGTTGCTAGAAGATCTGCACTATATCTTGATTGCTCAAAACAAGGCACTGCGAAATGGCTATTCCATTTTCAGGAAACTAGACGATTGGGAGCTTCAGCAAACCCAAAACGATCTACCTATCCACTTCTTCACGATCGTCCTGAACGGTGAGCCATTCATCCGATATCACATTGATGTATTAAAACAGCTGCCGTTTCGCTGGCATTGGCACATCGTTGAAGGGGTAGCTGAGCTGAAGCATGACACAGCCTGGAGCCTCCATTCTGGTGGGCATATCGCTGATGACCTTCACGATCGCGGGCGTAGTAATGATGGCACGTTAGCCTATCTAGATGAATTACAACAGAATTACCCTGACAATGTGACGGTTTACCGAAAACCAGAGGGAACCTTCTGGGATGGCAAGCGAGAAATGGTCAATGCCCCCCTGGAAAATATCTTGGAGAAATGCCTTCTATGGCAAATCGACGTAGACGAATTATGGACGGCTGATCAACTTTGCCAAGCTCGAGAATTATTTATCAATAATCCAGACAAAACTGCTGCGTATTATTGGTGCTGGTATTTTGTTGGAGAAAGACTAGTCATCAGCTCTCGGAATTGCTATACCCAAAATCCAAAACAAGAATGGTTACGAACTTGGCGATTTGAACCCGGATCAATTTGGGCAGCACATGAACCCCCTAGATTAGTAAAACCTTTAGAAAACGGTCAGTGGCAAGACGTTGCAACAATCAACCCATTCCTGCATCAGGACACTGAAAAAGCAGGGCTACTCTTTCAACACTTTGCTTATGTAACACCGCAACAATTGCAATTCAAGGAGAGTTATTACGGATATCAAGGGGCGATCGCTCAGTGGATGCAACTTCAAGAGCCAACTGAGTTTCCTATTTTTTTGCGGGAACATTTTTCATGGGTTCAAGATGACACCTTAGTTGAACCAATCGATTCTTGCGGTGTTACACCGATCATGGAAAAAGAACCCGGTACAGAGATCTGGCGTTTTTTGCAGTTAAATGAGTTAGAGCAAAGGGCGATGAAAACGAAAAAAGCATTTCCTCAGATTGTGATTGATGGAGTATTCTTTCAATTTACAAATTCTGGAATTGCCCAAGTTTGGAAATCATTACTAGAGGAATGGGTCAAAGTAGGCTTTGCCGAACACGTGGTTGTGTTAGATCGCGGTGGTACAGCTCCTCGTATTCCTGGTGTTCGATATCGACCCGTCAAACGATTTGACTATGACCAAACCGGAAACGATTCAGCCATGCTGCAAGAGATCTGCGATGAGAAGGGAGCAGATCTCTTCATTTCCACCTATTACACGATTCCAACCTCAACTCCGTCTATTTTCATGGCTTATGACATGATTCCGGAGGTCATTCAAGCTGATCTAACGGCTGCTGGATGGCGAGAGAAGCACTACGGTATTTTTCATGCCTCCCAATACATCACGATCTCAGAAAGCACATCTCGTGACCTCGTGAAATTCTTTCCCCACATTTCTCCAGAAGCCGTTACAGTAGCTCACTGCGGGGTTAAATCAGTTTTTTCACCTGCTGCCTCTGAGGAAATAGAGCAGTTTAAACAAAAGTTCAATATCTCAAAGCCCTATTACCTTCTGGTAGGTGAACGGGTAGGATTGAACGGCTATAAAAATGGCATCTTCTTCTTTAGAGCACTGGCTAGACTTTCTAGAGAAGAAAAACAAGCGATCGCCGTTGTTTGTGTGGGTGGCAGGAATCAGTTGGAACCAGAACTAGCAACGTTAGCACAAGGTGTAGAAACGCATGTATTAGCCCTGGATGATGCCGAGCTGAGGGTAGCCTATTCGGGGGCGATCGCACTTGTTTACCCATCTCTATATGAAGGTTTTGGGCTTCCAATTGCTGAAGCGATGGCCTGCGCTTGCCCAGTTATTACCTGTCAAAACTCGTCTATTCCTGAAGTGGCTGGCGAGGCAGCACTGTATGTAAAAGAGTCAAGGCTTAATGAGTTAGTTGAGGCATTGCGTAAGGTACAGGATTCACAGCTGCGTCAATCGATGATTTCCGCAGGGTTAGCACAGTCGCAAAAATTCTCTTGGTCAAAAATGGCAGAAATTGTTGCAGACGTTCTGATTCGAACCGCTAAACAGCTTAAGAGTGATGAGGACATCCCAGTTTCCCCAGTTTGGTCTGAGTTCCGCAAGCTTCAACTTCAACTTCAACAGATTCAAGCTGCGCCACCCGTTCAACCACAAGTAGTTCAATCGGCTGCATCCCCAACTGTTCAATTTCAACCATCACCGACTTCAGCAGCTCGGTCACGGCAGGTCGATTTTGATACCTACAGCCAACTGAGACAACGCTTTTTAACGGTTAAAACCAAACTAGAGCAGACTCAAGCCCGACTCAGTGATGCTGAAGGTCTTATTATGGCTATGAAGACTAGCAAGTTCTGGAAAATACGTTCTACTTGGTTCCGTTTGAAAAAAGTGTTTGGGCTACCTATTGATGACGCATAGCTTTACGAGCAGTTTTATCGTCCATCAATAAGGCCAATTCCGAGAAGTAAGGAGCACATCCAACTTCCCCAACCAAAGATTCCATCCCACCTCTTGTTCAAATTACAGACAGGATCGCTATATATTGAATTCAATTGTCTAATCTACAACCAATGCGAACTTCATGTTTGACGAATCTTCAATTTTGATCACAGGAGGGACAGGCTCTTTTGGCAAAAAGTGTGTAAAAACTCTGTTAGAACGTTTTACACCTAAAAAAATAATCGTCTATTCGCGGGATGAGCTGAAACAATATGAGATGGCGCAGGAATTCAATTCACCTGTAATGCGTTATTTCATTGGAGATGTGCGCGATCGCGATCGCCTGAATCTCGCCATGCGAGACGTAGATTATGTCATTCACGCAGCAGCTTTAAAGCAAGTTCCAACGGCTGAATACAACCCGATGGAATGCATCAAAACCAACATCAATGGAGCCAGCAACATTATTGATGTAGCAATGGCGAACGAGGTCAGAAAAGTCATTGCGCTATCAACCGACAAAGCTGCCAGCCCAATTAATCTTTATGGAGCGACCAAACTTGTTTCTGACAAACTGTTTGTTGCTGCCAACAATATAGCAGGCTCCTTGAGAACTCGATTTTCTGTTGTTCGTTATGGCAATGTTGTTGGGTCTAGAGGCTCAGTCGTTCCTTTTTTTGAAAAGCTTGTCAAAGATGGGGCAAGTGAAATTCCCATTACCGATCCGCGCATGACTCGGTTTTGGATTACTCTTCAGCAAGGCATCGATTTTGTATTAAAAAGTTTTGAACGGATGCAGGGAGGGGAAATTTTTGTTCCCAAAATTCCTTCGATGCACATTATCGACCTTGCAAAAGCGCTAGCTCCGGATGTTCCAATCAAAGTTGTTGGCATTAGACCCGGTGAGAAACTACATGAGGTCATGTGTCCGGCTGACGATTACCATTTAACCATTGAGTTTAATGATCACTATGTCATTAGACCTGCAATTCAATTTGCCCAGGACATTGATTTTAGCTATAACGCTTTACAAGAAAAAGGATTCGCCGTATCAGATGGATTTCAATATAGCTCTGACACCAATACTGATTGGTTGACGCCTGATCAACTGATTGAAATGTCTAAAGATGATTGATAAGCCCTAATGAATTCCTATATTCCCTATGGCCGTCAAAACATTAACCAGCAAGATATTGATGCTGTGATTGAGGTCTTGCGATCGGATTGGATCACTCAAGGCCCTACGATCGCGCGATTTGAGCAAGCTGTCGCAAACTACTGCGGAGTTAGATATACCGTAGCTGTCTCCAATGCTACAGCAGCTCTACATATTGCCTGTCTAGCATCTGATTTAGACCAAGGAGGTTCATTATGGACATCTCCCAATACTTTCGTAGCTTCCGCGAACTGCGGCTTGTACTGTGGTGCTACTATCGACTTTGTTGATATTGACCCACGAACCTATAACCTGAGTGTCGTTGAGCTAGAGCGAAAGCTTGTTTGGGCAAAGCAACAAGGATGCCTCCCAAAAGTTGTTATTCCAGTACATTTCTCAGGACAGTCTTGTGAAATGGAAGCGATTGCCGCTCTGTCACAGCACTATGGGTTTCAGGTGATTGAGGATGCATCTCATGCCATCGGCGGACGCTATCAGCAGCAGATCATTGGTTCCTGTACCTTTTCAGACATGGCCGTCTTTAGCTTTCACCCTGTAAAAATCATTACTACAGGTGAAGGAGGGATGGTGCTAACCAATCGGGAGGATCTATACAAAAAGCTAATTCGCTTGCGAACACACGGTATTACTCGTGATCCAGATTTAATGCAGAGTGAATCCCAGGGACCCTGGTATTATCAGCAAATCGATTTAGGGTTTAATTATCGAATTACAGACCTTCAGGCTGCATTAGGGTTAAGCCAACTCCAACGGCTAGACGAGTTTATCCAGCGTCGCCAGTTTTTAGCAACCCGCTATAACGAATTACTGCAAGATTTGCCCTTAGTACTACCGTGGCAACATCCTGATTCATCCTCCAGCTACCATCTCTATGTGATTCGGCTACAGCTAGATAAAATCGAGAAAACCCATCGTCAGGTCTTTGAAGCCCTGCGGCAAGCCAATATTGGCGTTAATTTACACTATATTCCAGTTCACACGCAGCCTTATTTTCAACAGTTTGGATTTCAGTGGGGACAGTTTCCTGAAGCCGAACGCTATTACCAAGAAGCCATTAGTCTACCCATATACTACGGGTTAACCCAGGAAGAACAGGATCGTGTAGCGATCGCCCTGAGAGAGATTTTGCTATGAAAACCGCTGCAATTATTCAAGCACGAATGGGGTCAACTCGCTTACCGGGCAAAGTGCTGAAACGGCTCTGCGATAAAACCGTTCTGGCCCACGTCATTTCCAGAGTGCAAAACTGTCCATTAGTGGATGAGGTAATTGTTGCTACAACAACCTCTGAGGAGGATAATGCTATTGTTTTAGAGGCTGAAAAATACAAAGCCAAATGGTTCAGAGGAAGTGAACATGATGTTCTAGAGAGATACTATTTAGCAGCAAAAGAATATGGGATTGAAGTCATTATTAGAATCACATCTGACTGTCCTTTGTTTGATCCTGCTATCCTGTTTGACCTGCTTAGCTATTTTCAGGATGAAACAACACAGGGGCTTAGAATCGATTATTTGAGTAATACTTTGAATCGAACTTATCCTATCGGTTTAGATGCGGAAGTATTTACATTTGAGGCATTAGAAGAAGCATTTTTAAGAGCAAGTCAGCCCTACGAACGAGAGCACGTCACGCCTTATATTTATCAGCATCCTTTAATTTTTTCTCTGCATAATCAAAGCAACGATGAAGACCTATCCTCCTATCGTTGGACATTAGATACTAAGGAAGATTTTCAATTTATCCAAGTAATTTATGAAGCTTTATATCGCCACAACTGCTTGTTTACAACTGATGAGATCTTAGATTTTTTAACGGAGAATCCAGAACTAATAAAAATCAATTCACACATCAAGCAAAAGCAGTTAGGAGAGTGATTTTATATATGAGAGATAAAACCGAACAAGAGCTTTTTTGGGAAGGCGATTTCGGTACTGAATATACTCAACGCAACGCTATTTTGCCAGAACAGCGTCAGCCTTTTTTTGCAGATATTTTAAGCAAGACATTTGGTGTCAAAACTATTTGTGAGTTTGGAGCAAATCGTGGACACAACTTGAAGGCGATCGCCAATCTTAGCTCCAATTTTGAACTCACTGGAGTAGAAGTCAATTCCTCCGCATATCTAGATTTAAAAAAAGACACTAATATTCATGCTATCCACTCATCCATTCAAGACTTTAAGCCTAATCAAACCTTTGATTTAGTGTTTACCTGTGGAGTGCTTATTCACATCAAGCCTGACGATCTGTCTTCGGTTTATCAAAGGATGTATGAGATGTCAGCTAGATATATTTTAATCAACGAATATTTTAATCCTGTCCCCGTTGAGCTAAGTTACCGAGGCTACAAGAATAAACTATTCAAACGCGATTTTGCTGGGGAATTGCTTGAACAATACACCGGAAAAGTTGCGATCATTGATTACGGGTTTCTTTGGCAAAGGGTAAATCTTGCATGGGATAACACGACCTGGGTTTTGCTAGAAAAACTTTGTTAGAGAATTGATTATATCAATAGATAAAAGCAATGGTTAGCTATCAGCAAACAGTAGCAATTATTGATTATGGAATGGGCAATCTCCGCTCCGTAGCCAATGCCATTTCATCTCTCAATTATTCGGTATTGATTACCAACGAACCAAAGGCTTTGACAGAGGCAAGTCACATTATATTGCCCGGTGTTGGAGCCTTCGGCGATGCAATGCACAATTTACAAACTCAAGGTTGGATTAGTGTTTTAGAAACTGAAGTTCGAGAAAAGGGCAAGCCATTTTTAGGCATTTGTCTAGGGATGCAGTTACTAGCGACCCTGGGAACCGAATATGGAGAGCATAAGGGCTTAGATTGGATTTCTGGCACAGTTGAACGTCTCGAACCACTAGATGACAGTATTCGAATACCTCACATCGGCTGGAACGATGCTAAATTGCTCAAGAAAGATGGCCTCTATGTCGGTTTAAAGGATACCCCAACATTTTACTTTGTTCATAGTTATGTATTGGTTCCTGAGGATAAAAGTGTTGTAAGTTCCATCACCTCCCACGGTTTGGACTTTGTATCTGGAATAGAAGTAGGAAATATTTACGCGACTCAATTTCATCCAGAGAAAAGCCAAAAAGCTGGTTTATCCGTTTTAAGAAATTTTCTTGAAGCATGTGAAAGTAATGCTTAAAAAGCGATTAATCCCTGTTCTTTTACTTAAAAATGGCTTACTGGTTCGTAGCGAGCTGTTTAAAGTTCACCAAATTATTGGTAATCCAATTCACGAGGTACAACGGTTTAATCAATGGAACGTTGATGAACTCATCTACCTCGATATTAGCCGTGATGACCAATACGACTTAAGGCGCGACGACCATAAAATCAAAGCTTTGACGAATCCTTTAGATATCTTGGACGAAGTTAGCAAAACCTGTTTTATGCCCCTAACGTGGGGTGGACGCATTCAGACTATTGAAGATATGCGTCAGCGGATTAGCCGAGGAGCCGACAAAATTACATTAAACACTGCCGCTGTGCGATCGCCAGGATTAATTACCCAAGGAGCAACACTTCTCGGCAGTCAAGCGATCGTGGTCAGCATTGATGTGTTGCGTCACCCTGATGGGCGCACCGAAGTTTTTATTGATGGCGGTCGTGAACCAACGGGCATGAAACCTGAAGTTTGGGCACGAGAGGTAGAGCAGCGAGGAGCAGGTGAGATTTTGCTCAACAGTATCGATCGCGATGGCACAGGCAAAGGTTATGACCTTGCTCTGATCAGCACTGTTGCTGCTGTTACCACAATTCCAGTCATCGCTTGCGGTGGAGTCGGACGTTATGAACACTATGCAGAAGGCATCCGGGCCGGAGCAGCTGCTGTTGCGGCAGCTAATATTTGGCATTTCAAAGAGCTATCAGACAAAAGTGGAAAACGGGCCTTATCAAAGGCAGGCATCAATGTTCGCCTCTAGCCTCTCTATAGCTCTTCAAAAAACGGTATGATTCCCGCAGCCTTCATCATCAGTACCGACAATGGCAGTTCAGTATTGTACTCGATGCGTCTATCCCGCCATTAGCGCCTCACCTCTCACCTTTGATGAGCATGGGGTGTGTTCTGGCTGCCGAGTTCATGAGCAAAAGAAAACTATTGACTGGGAACAACGCTGGCAGTGGCTTAAAGAATTAGCTGATGAATATCGCAGTAGCAGCAACTACGATATTGTCATTCCGGTCAGTGGTGGCAAAGACAGCTATTTTCAAACCCACATTGCCGTTAAAGAATTGGGGCTAAAACCCTTGCTAGTTACCTACCACGGCAATAACTATCTACCTGAAGGTGAATACAACCTCCAGCGTATGCGAGACGTGTTTGACTGTGACCACATTGTTGTGCGCCCCAGCGTAGACACTCTAATCAAAATGAATCGCATTGGCTTCAAATTGCAAGGTGACATGAATTGGCACGCCCACTGCGGCATTTTCACGGTACCAATTCAGGTAGCAGTCCGCTATAAAGTACCGCTGATGATGTGGGGTGAACACGGCTTTATGGATTTGGGCGGTATGTATTCCTACAATGATCTAGTGGAATTTACTGCCAAGTTTCGTTTAGAACACGCATTACGCGGCTACGACTGGAATGATTTTACCGATGAAGGTCTGGAGAAATTGGGGCGGCCTGAACTTAAAGAAGGGTTAACCGCAAAAGATTTACTGTGGGCACAGTATCCCTCTGATGACGAGATTGATGAGGTAGAGGTGCGTGGCATTTATTTAAGCAATTTTGTCAATTGGGAAGCCAACGAACACTCCAAATTGGTGATCAATCACTATGGATGGAAACCTGCTCAGCAAGCATTCGAACGTACCTACCGCACAATCTCCAATCTGGATGACATGCACGAGAACGGTATTCATGACTACTTAAAGTTCATCAAGTTTGGCTATGGACGAGGATCTGATCACGCTTGCAAAGATATTCGGGCGGGAGTAATGACTCGCGAACAGGGCATTGACATGGTTCGTAAATATGACCATGTCAAACCCCGACGCGATTTAGAGCGATGGTTGGGTTATGTCGGTATGACTGAAGAAGAGTTTGACACCATCTGCGACACGTTCCGAGATCCCAGAGTCTGGCGCATTGAGGATGGCCAGTGGGTCAAAGATAATATTTGGGGAGAACCGTCAGCCTATGGAGCTGTAGTTGAGAATTAAACATCCAAACTTTTCCAACATTTCGGAGATTTGAGTTGATTTTTGTAACTCGACGTTGAAACCCATGCTGAAAGAATCAGAGATTCGCCCAGATGAATTAATGAAGGCTCAAGCAGAACGGCTTGCAGCTGACATCCAGAGATTACTGCGACACAAGCATGAGTTTGTCTGCGTGAACTGCCCTGCTTGTAGCTCTTCTAGATATCACAAAGCCTACGAAAAATACGAGATTCAATTCATTGTTTGTGAGCAATGTGAAACGGTATATGCTAATCCTCGTCCTCGTCCTGAGCACTTAGATGAGTATTATCGGGAGTCTGAGAATTACGCTTATTGGAATCAATACATTTTCCCTGCATCAGAAGCTGCGCGGCGTGAGAAAATTTTTAAGCCCCGCGTGCAAAAGGTGATTGATATTTGTCGTCGCTTCAACGTACCAACTCATACCCTCTTAGAAGTTGGAGCAGGGTTTGGCATTTTCTGCGAAGAGATTCAAAAGACAGGAATTTTTCAGCAGGTGATTGGAGTAGAACCGACTCCCGACTTAGCTCAAACCTGTCGCGATCGCGGTCTTCACATTATTGAAAAACCGATTGAGCAAATTCATTTCAACCCTGATGAACCTATTGACGTAATTGTCAATTTTGAGGTAATCGAACACTTGTTTTCACCACAAGATTTTCTGGTGAAATGCTATGAATTACTATCTCCTGGCGGCATCTTTATTGTCACCTGCCCTAATGTCAAAGGGTTTGATCTTGTCACTCTTAAAGAGCAATCGAGTGCGGTTGATAATGAACACATCAATTTATTTAATCTTGAGTCTTTAGCTCAATTGCTCGAAACTTGTGGTCTTGAAGTCATTGAAAAGCAAACTCCAGGACGGTTAGATGCAGAATTAGTCCGCAAAAAGGTTTTATCGGGTGAGTTTGATCTTAGCCAGCAACCATTTCTCAAGCAAATTTTAATTGATGAATGGGAAACTAAGGGAGAGGCATTTCAAAATTTCTTATCTGACAATAATCTCTCCTCGAATATGCTGCTAGTGGCTAAGAAACCATAAGCTGGAAGTGGATTGGAGTATGAGCATTCTGATTCGAGCAGATGCTTCAGTGACCATTGGCACAGGACATGTAATGCGTTGTCTTGCTCTAGCTCAAGGGTTGCGGTCAGCGGGGCACCGTCCTGTGGTCGTCGCGGCTCACCTCTCCCCTGCTTTGCTCAATCATCTTCAGACATTAGATATTGAGCTAATTCAATTTGGGCACACACCTGGTTGCCTCGATGATGCTCAGGCCATCATTCAAATCGCTCATCGACACCAAGCAAGCTGGATTGTAGTGGATGGTTATCATTTTGGTGCAGACTATCAACGCTGGATCAAAGCGGGTGGATTGTCCCTCCTCTTTTTTGATGACTACCAACATGCCTCTCATTACTATGCAGATCTAGTTCTTAATCAAAACATCTATGCTTGCTCAGAGCTATACAAACATCGAGAATCTTATACCCAACTGCTACTAGGCACCCGTTATGCTTTACTTAGACCTGAATTCCTACAGTGGCAGGGCTGGCAACGACAACTCAATGCCCCAGCTCGTAAAGTATTGGTCACTATGGGAGGATCTGATCCAGACAATGTGACGCTCAAAATTCTGCAAGCGATCCAGCATGTCAAAGCTGAACTGGAAACAATTGCTGTGATTGGGGGCAGTAATCCTCACTGGGAATCCCTTCAACCAGTAGTACAGTCATCTCAAGGCTCGATTCACCTTAAACAAAATGTAGCTAATATGCCAGAGCTTATGGCATGGGCAGACGTAGCGATCGCCGCTGGTGGTACGACCTCTTGGGAACTGGCATTCATGGGGCTTCCTACGTTAATGCTAATTTTGGCAGAGAACCAACGGGCGGTCGCCGAAAAGCTGGATGCAATGGGCGTTGTGATTAATTTAGGCTGGCATCGAGATGTGATGACAGAGGCGATCGCCGAAGTATTAACCAACTTAGTGTCTAACCAACCTCAATGGGCCACCAAACGGGTTGAGATGACGCAGCACAGTCAAACCCTGGTGGATGGTAAAGGAGTTGAGAGAGTATTACAGCAGCTAATAGACTAGCCCTTCATCATTGCTGTGTACGGACATTAATGTTTGAAACCGCATATGAAAGATAAAGTACTCAGTCTACGACGAGTAACCGAAACAGACTGCCAATTGTTATGGGAATGGGCAAATGATCCGACTGTGAGAGCTGTATCGTTTTCCCAACAGCCCATTCCTTGGGAAACCCATGTGCAATGGTTTAGGCAAAAGTTACATAGTTCAAGCTGTCACTGGTTCACTGCCTGCGATCGCCACAACACCCCCATAGGTCAGGTGCGATTTGAGATGACCGAATCCAATACTGCTGAAATTCACCTTGCTCTTGCCCAAGCAAAGCGAGGGTTCGGGTATGGTACTGTTCTAATTAACCTTGCCGTTCAGACCCTATTTCAAACTACAGCAGTCCAACAGATTCATGCCCTCATCAAACCCGACAACTTGGCTTCAATCCATGCTTTTGAACAAGCCCAATTTCAAAAAATTGGCATGATAACTGTTAAAGGCCATCTCGCGCTCCAGTACACCTGCTTCAAGAATCGCAACATATCAGTTCAGGTATGAGAAACATCGACATCCAGGGCACAACGATCGGGATAGATCATCCCCCCTTTGTCATTGCAGAGATGTCAGGAAACCATAACCAATCGCTAGAACGGGCCTTAGAACTGGTTGAAGCCGCAGCCAAAGCTGGAGTCCACGCTCTCAAACTACAAACCTATACAGCTGACACCATTACTCTGGATGTTGAAGAGGGTGAGTTTTTTATTGCTGATCCCAATAGTCTATGGCAGGGTAACTCCCTACATCAGCTATATCAACAGGCACACACTCCTTGGGAATGGCATCAGCCTATTTTAGAGCGATGCCGCAAACTAGGCATGGTTGGCTTCAGTACACCATTTGATGAGACAGCTGTAGACTTTCTGGAATCCTTGAATGTACCGCTCTACAAAATTGCCTCATTTGAGAATGTCCATCTGCCCTTAATCCGCAAAGTGGCTCAAACTGGTAAGCCGATTATTATGTCAACGGGCATGGCAACGATCGCTGAACTAGATGAAGCCGTTCGCACGGCCCGTGAAGCAGGATGCCAGAATTTAATATTGTTGAAATGTACTAGCACTTACCCTGCCACTCCTGATAACTCCAACCTCCTCACCATCCCACATCTACAGCAGTTGTTTGGCGTGCAGGTAGGCTTGTCAGACCATACAATGGGCATTGGAGTGGCAATCGCCAGTGTTGCCTTAAGAGCTACTGTTATTGAAAAACATTTTACCCTTAGACGTGCTGATGGTGGGGTAGACTCCGCTTTCTCACTGGAACCTGAAGAACTGCAACAACTAGTGATAGAGTCTGAAAGAGCATGGCGGGCGTTGGGTCAAGTACAATATGGCCCTACTGAAGCGGAGAAAAAATCAATGGTATTCAGGCGATCGCTCTACGTAGCTCAAGACATGAAAGCGGGCGAGCAGTTTACACCTGAGAACTTGAGGGCAGTGCGACCGGGATTAGGATTACCTCCCAAGTGTTATGAAATTTTAATGGGAAAACGAATTAAGCAAGATGCCACAAAAGGAACTCCTGTGAATTGGAATATGCTCCTTGATTAACTGAAAGAAGAACTGGCAAGAGTGACTCAGAAAGCTTGATTAACAGCAGACATATGGATAAAAAACTGACTGAATCCAATATTAAAGAGGTTCAAGCTAAGTTTGATCTGGATTGGCAAGTCACTATGGCATTCATGTGCCAAGAAATGGTTGGTTTTGAAGGGAAAGACGTACTTGATGTAGGAGGAATTCTACCTCAAGAATTCGTTTTAGAATACCTCAAAGCAAATTCTTGGACGGCTTTAGAAACTTTAGAATACGCAGAATCGCTTGAGGAGGAAATTCCTGGCTACGCAGAGGTAAAAGAATGGATTAAAAACTCAGAAGGTACCACTGCTTATTTGCGTGATAATGGAACTTTTGCAAAATACAGTGTTGTTCTCAGCAATATTGAAGATTTGCCAGCGCAATACTATTCCAGGTATGACTTGATATTTTCAACAGCGACTTTTGAGCATTTAAATAAATTTCCACTTGCTCTAGAAAAGATGTTCGCAGCTCTTAAAACAGGAGGAAAACTTTGCTCTATTTTTTCTCCTATTTGGTCAGCACATGATGGGCATCATTTAAGAACGATTACTGACAAGCAGGGAAATACCTTTAATTTTGCCAATTCGCCAATCCCTCTCTGGGGGCATTTATTGATGCGTCCTCCTGAGCTTTATCAACATTTATGCCAATTTACGGATGAGGAAACAGCAGAAATTATTGTAAATCATGTATATTATCATCCTTCTATAAATCGATTATTCACGGAAGATTATCTGAATTATGTTAAACAAACACCATTTACTATCAAGCATTTTGAACCCGTCTACCACCGAGAAATCTCTCCTGAAATTCAGCAACAATTAGAGGCGTTATATCCAGGAAGAAAGAGCTTTACAAATAACGGGATCGTAATGGTTCTTGAAAAGCCAGCCCGTATCAACCCATCGTTCAAGCAGTTCGATTTAATGATGACCCCAAGTGCAGTTGAGCAACTAAAGATTGAAAATTTAGACAACCAGTTAGAAGGTAAGCGAATCCTATTTTTTGCCCCCTACGGAGAATGGTTAGTCCACAATCAGGTTGATGCAGTTCTAGCGATTGCTCTACAACAGCGAGGTAATGAAGTTTTAGTTATCGGTTGTGATGGCATTTATAAAGATTGTCTTGTTACTGTGAGAGCTGAAAAGTATGGCACCAATCAGGCAACACTATGCCAAGCGTGTTCTCAAACTGGCGAGCAATTTTTTGATTCGTTCAACTTACCCCATCAACAGCTTAAAGATTTCATTGATATAAACGATTATAAGTTGGCTGAAGAATGGGTTGAGAGCCTTGATCCAAAAGATTACAGTGAAGCAGTTTATCAAAGCCTTCCTATTGGAAAGTGGATCATTTCATCAATTAATACTTATTTTCGGCTCTCCAACAAACGAGAACTAGAAAGAGCAGACGTTCGACAAGTTCATAGACAATATTTGATTGATGGTTTAGTAACATACAAGGCCGTCTCCAGATTATTAGAGACTTATAAACCTGATACTTTGTTTCTATTTAGTGGTCGTCTTGCCCCTTACCGAGTAGCGTTTGAGGTCGCTCAACTAAGGAGTATTGATGTCATTACTCATGAGCGAGGCTCAATCGATAATAGCTTCAGTTTCTTTGACAATACAATTTGTTTGAGTGCTAAATCCTCTGAAGCATGTGTTGATGCGTGGAAAGATATTCCCCTTACACTTGATGAGCTTTCAATAGTAAAACAGTATTTCAGCAATCGAGAATCTGGCTCTGGTCTAAACTGGAAACCTTTCTATGATTTTCAAACCAATTATACTGAGGTACGCCAAAAACTTAATATTCCAGATGATGCTAGAGTTTTCACAGTTTTTACATCCAGTCCCGATGAACTAGCAGATTCGGATGATTACGCTAGCATCACTGATCAACTCAAGTTTGTTGACCAACTTATTAATATATTTGCTCAGCGCAATGAGTATTTAATTATACGGCATCATCCTTGGATTGGAGGAGATGCTATTCATCCTGCAAACACAGATTTTCTGACCCTGGCTTATCGCCAAGCTAAGTCTACTCCTCCAAATGTCAGAATTATCATGCCAAATGAACAATTGGCTTCCTATGCTTTGTTTTGGCATACTGATGCAGCAATTGCTTTTTTTAGTACGGTTTCAATTGAGGCAGCCGCAAGAGGAGTTTGTACTGCCCCATCTGAACTTTCCTTATTCAGAAAAGCGTTTACTCATTTAGTTAGCAGTACTAACTCAGATCAATCTACACTCAATCGTTTGATTGATTCGCTATTAACAGAATCAACGTCCATAACGCAGGAAAAGAGCATAGATTTACTCCGAAAACTATATCGGTTCACCTATGCTTATTTTTTCAGATTTTCCACAGAATTTAAAACGTTTGGGATTAAGGATCATCATCTCTATAACTTAAGCTTTCAGTCTCTTGAAGAGCTAATGCCTGGCAACGATCTGGCACTCGATCGGATCTGTGAGCGCGCTATTCATGGAACGCCGATCTATGAGGTGCCAAATAGCGATCGCAGTACACAATCTTTGGCCGAAGAAACAGCTTTTCTACAAGCTGAGCTAGCTAACATTTTAGATACTCGTCATACCGTTCAACAACAAAGTAAAAGCATTGCCAACGCAGCTCAATCAATTTCAGTAGGTGCCATTTGTTTACAGTATGACGGGGATGAATGTGACGATGAGTTAATCTCAGCATGGATAAAACACTCCAGACACTCATCTATTCATCGGTATGATTGCTCTAATTTAGTATGGGATTCTCCTTCCACTACTATCAATGCAATCCTCAACGTTTTAGAGAAGCAGGATGAAGCATATTTTGTTGTAACCAATCGCTACCTACAATACGACGAAGCATTTATCTCTTCTGCACTCAGCATCCTGACAAGTAACCATGCTACTGAAGCTACAGGAGCTTTATACGGAGCATGGATTGCCAATATCGAAGGAAGTATTATAAGTTCAGTCTTCACTCAAACAAATCCTTACAAAACATATCAGGAGGCAGTTCAAGCTCTCCCTATGTTGCAGTATCCTTTCGGTCTTCTATCACTAGGGCTGTTCCGTAGAGATGTTTTGATCTCCATCTTAAAATCCCTTCGAGATGTACCTGATATTCATCAGGCGGCAGAACATCTATTCTCTTTAGTAGCTGTGCCAGAGATTGTTAAGGTTGAACTGCCGATGATGGTCGTTTACAGCTCTCCTCAAACTGAAGCTCGAAATCTTCGTTTAGAACCATTGAGATTAAAGTATGAACTGAAGCGGGCTAATGGGCTACTTCAGGAGAAGCAAACAAAACTAGATTTTACGCAGGCAGAACTTGAACGGTATCAAGCCGCTCTTGACGAAGCTTATGCAGAGGGAGGACGGTTTGCATACGAACTCCAAGTAGCTCAAGCAGAACTCGAACGCGTACAAGCAAGTTTGACCCAAGTTCAAGCAGATTTGACCGTAACAGAAACTACGCTGAATAAAACAGAAAAAGCGTTAAGAGCTAAAGAGAAAAAACTCAGTGGTACAGAAAGCACTCTGAAAAGGGCAAGAGAGCAGCTAAGGCAAAAACAGACTACCATCTCTGCAATGGAGAGCAGTAAGTTTTGGAAGCTACGAAGAAAATGGATGAAGTTGAAAAAGATCTTTGGCCTTAGCTCGGACTAAAAGCCAAGTGAGTTGCAGAAAGATGAGTATCAAGCAGCAGGCTTATGAAAATTGCGATTCAGAATCCATTTTTTGGGCAGTTTGTTGCAGAGACTGAGCTATCGCGACGAATTTATCTAGCAGCAAAAGCGATCGCTTGGGAGGCTACAGAAGTCGCAACATCTACCCAGATTAAAGCCTTTCAGCCTGATTTTGTAATTGCGCTGCATAACAACAGTCCAAAGCTGTCAGGCTATCCGACCTATGGGTGTATTTGGAGTCCGGCTTCTTTTTTTGAGGGAACGGAGCAATTTGTTAAACATACGATTAGCTATGACGGCTATCTAATTGCATCCAAGACGACCGATCGCTGGCTGCATCATTTGCTGCACAACACATCAAAAGTATCTTTTAGCGCTCCGTTTTATCCCAGCTACAATCAGACTGATTATCAAGCTCCGAATCTTGAAAATCCCCGATTGGTGTATATCGGTTCCAATTGGGACGGGGCGCGATTCCAGGCATTATTTGAGGGGCTGGATGCTCAGCCTTACATGGAGGTGTACGGCAATGCGGAGGGTTGGAAGCATCTGCAATTTGCCTATAGGGGTGCTTTGCCGTATGACGGATTCAGCGTTCTCAAAACTTTGAATCAGGCAGGGGTTGGGCTTTGTCTGCATCGGGAGGAGCATCGTCGAGATGGGCTACCGTCGATGCGAATTTTTGAGGTTGTGGCATCAGGAGCGATCGCCATTTGTGGTGATCATCCGTTTATTCGTAAGGCATTTGGTGATGCAGTTTTGTATGTTGATCCAGATGCCGCGATCGCTGACCAGTTGGAGCAAATCTCGCAGCATATGCGCTGGATTGGAGAGAATCCGAGTGATGCGTTGGCGATGTCTAAGGCGGCTCACGCTATTTTTCTGGAGAACTATACTTTAGAGAAATTACTATTGGGAATTCTGCCGTATCATGAACGGCTAGTTCAAGATAAAGGATTTATTAAACAGGACAATTCTTCAGCACAAATTGCCTTTATTTCTGAGCAGCCCAGCATTCAGTATATTGTGCAGATTGAGGAAGGAACATCAAATACTGTCCCGGGAGTTTTGGATACGATCGTTCAACAAACGTATGCCAATAAAGAAGTAATTGTTATTAAAGCGATCGCTGATTCTAGCTCTAACAATGTGCTACAAAACTATGCTGAAAAGATTAAATTAAACGTTATAGAAATTCCTTCACCTGAATTTCGCAGTACGACACTTTGGGCAGGCTTAAATGCGGTTGATGCAGATTACTTTGCAGTGATGGGCGATCACACTTTACTTCATCCCAATCATACGCACTCACTGATTTCCATTTTGGAGCAAAATTCAACGGTTGGAGTAGCCTATTCAGGAGCATTAAGGATTACTGAACCAGAGGCTGTTGAAGAACCAAACGATTCGAAAGAATGGAGTGAATTAAGCTATTTCCATCCGTTTAATCTGAATAAACTGTTGATGTTTGAACCGTTCGTTGTGCCATATGGATTTATGGGGAGGCGATCGCTTCTTTCCCCAATTCTCCAACACGATCCGCAGCTTAATGAATGGGGCGTTCTGTGTTTATTGTTGCACTTAGCGAAGTCTTCTAAGTTTGCGTTTAGTTATGATGTGACGTGCGAAGTTGTGGAACGAGAAGCAGATATTGGGCGATCGCTGTTTCAGGAAAGCCGCAATTTTTCGAATGAACTGGCTCGATTAAAATTCATCTTTTGGCATCAGGAATTTGCACCCGGCAAAAGTTTGCAATCGGTGCATGAATCCTATCTAGAACAGCAGCGACTCTTGCTCAAAATTAATCGCTATCAGGCAGACGCTAAGCAAGCCCAAGCCCAACTTCAAGAGGCTCAGGCTGTGATTACAGCGATGAAAACCAGCAAATTCTGGAAATTGCGGGATGCCTGGTTGCAGGTGAAGCGGGTGATGGGGTTGCGGGAGTAGGTGTTAGGTGTTGGGTGTTGGACGATGTGTTATAGAATGGCTTTCGCTTCCCCAAGGACAGGTGGTACTCCCAAATGCCGTTTCCCGTTGCAGACGAATTCTGGATGCAGGCTCGCTCGTTTCTAGAGCGCTATGCTAAGCCGCTGGATGCTATCCTGGCTCCTAACGAATTTTTAGAGTTTTTTGCAGGCACGTATCACTACAACGTGGCCTATGTTTTGCCGCCGCGCCACTTTGCGTTTGTGGTGTTTCACAAGGCGATGGTGCAGGAGATTGAACTGCCGTTTTCGCTGGAGGTCGTGCGGTCGTTTCAGCCCGTGTTTGCGAATGAGGTCTTTGTGATTTATGCCAAAGATCTGACGCTGGGTTTGAACGAGGAGCATCAGGTGCATGTGGATGCCCTGCTGGAGCAACTTGCTTTTAATGAAACGCAGGATCGACGGCCAGCACCCAAGCCGACCTATGCGATTACGGTGACAACTCATAATCGTCCGCAAAGTTTGGAGCGATCGCTCCCTCAGCTTCAGGCGTTACAAGTGCCGATTGTCGTCGTAGACGATGCTTCAACGCTTGAGAACGCCCAGCGGAATCGTCAGATTGCCGATCAGTTGCAGATTCCCCTGATTTACATTCCCGATAACCGGGGACTGCCCCACGCGATGAACGTGGGCATTAGCTACTGGCTGGCCGATCCTGACATTACCTGGATTTCTTATTTCCAGGACGATGTGGACGTTGAACCCGATATCTTTAAGATCCTGGAAGAGATTCAAGATCCTCAGGAGCGACCGCTGCTGGCGGGACGCGATGCACTGGAGCACCCCACCGTCCGAACAGAGGACATCGCCGGATATGAGGTATTGCTGAAGCGATCGATGCCCGGTCAGCATCTCCATGCGCATCGCGACTACTGGAGTGGCGTATTGCCGATTCCAACGCCGTATCTGGGTGCACCCAAGCCCGACAAAGGCAAACCGGGACAGGGAGCCGATGAGGATTGGTGGATCACGGCCTGGTCGCCCAACTCGATCGCGAAACGGGGCGGCTATGTGATTTGTGTGCCGGGATTGGTGAAAACCTTCCGCACGTCGGCACAAGACTCGACCTGGGGCAATATTAGTGAATTCACAACCGAGCCGGAGTCCGTGGTGTATGCGGCTCCAGTCGGTGTGGCGGCAGAGAAAAAAGAGGGGGGCGATCGCCCCAAACCACGTCCCAAACCTGAGGCAAATCTGGATGGCTTAAAAGTTCTGGTGGATGGCTACAACCTGGAGATGACCAGCGGCACGGGCATCAAAACCTATGGCACCAGCTTAATTCAAGCGCTGAACTCGCTGGGAGCCAATGTGGATGTCTTACTGAGCCGCAACAGCAGTAAGATTAACAAAGTATTGGATGAAGTGCTGTTCTTTGACGACCAGACCAAACGCCAGAGCCGCTTTATGGAATTGGTGGGCGTCTTTAAGGGAATTGTCAAAGCGTCATCCGGGCCGCTGTACCGGGCAAAACGGCGCAAGATTTTGACCGAACTGGTGATCAAGCAGGGGCGGTTTAGCGACGACTTCTTAAAGTATGCCGAGTCGTTTAACCTGCCGCAGTGCTATGAAATTGCCAATACGGCGTACAAGTATTTACATCGCTCGACCAACATTTATTTGCCGGAAAACATCGATATCTGGCACGCGACGTATCCTCTGCCGATCGCGATTCAGGGAGCGCGCAAGATTACGACGATGCATGACCTGATTCCGCTGCGGTTGCCCTACACCACGCTGGATGACAAGGAAATCTTCTACGGCAAGGTGAAAGACTCGCTGAAAGAATCTGCCGTGATCATCTCGGTTTCCGAGCATACCAAAAAGGATTTGCTCACCTATTTTGATGTCGATCCCGCCAAGATCATCGTGACGTATCAACCCACCGTTCTGGAGCCCCTGGATGCGGAGGAAGAGGAGAATGTTGACGACTATCTAAAACGGTTCAAGCTCGATCAGGGGCAGTACATCCTGTTTGTGGGGGCGATCGAACCCAAGAAAAATGTGGGACGTCTGCTTGAAGCCTATGCCAGCATTGACACCGACATGCCACTGGTGATTGTGGGCAAAAAGGCGTGGTCGTGGGAAGGTGAGATCGGCAAGATGCAATATCTGTTCGAGAAAGACTCACAGAAGGTGAAGATGCTGGAGTATGTCTCAACGGAAAGCTTGCGCTATCTGTATCGGGGAGCCTACTGCTTTGTCTTCCCATCGCTGTATGAAGGGTTTGGTCTACCCCCCGCTGAGGCGATTCGGTTTGGCTGTCCGGTGATTACCTCGAAGGTGTCGTCGCTACCGGAAGTCTGCGGCAATGCAGCACTTTACGTCGATCCCTATGAGGTTGGCGATATTAAGGAGAAACTGGAAACGATACTCAGCGATGTGGAATTGCGCAATCAGCTAGCCGCCAACACCAAGCCAAACGCGGACTACTTCAGCCTGGAAAACTACACCAAGCGGCTGTACAAAGCGTACAAAGCCGCCTTGTAACACCGCTGTCCCAGCGGTTCAGCCACCAACGCTCTAAATTAAAACGGGGTGCAGGGGTGGAACCCCTGGCTGGGGGCGAAGCCCCCAACACCCTTTGGGTTTTGAGGTTCCAGAAACATGGCGATCGCTCCTAACGGGTGCAGGGGAAAACCTGGTTGGGGACGAAGCCTCCATACCTCTTGGGTTTTGGGATGCCAGCAAAGAGGGCGATCGCTCCTAACGGGTGCAGGGGTGGAACCCCTGGCTGCGGGCGAAGCCCCCACACCTCTCGGGTTTTGAGATCTCAACAATACCGCCGAGACGACGGTGTTACATTTTTGGCGGATTTGAGCATTTCAGCAGTGTAAATATAGCCATTCGTGTTTCGGATGCTACGGTCATGCGTCCGGTCGGGTGGTTGCTCACATTTCTTGACAGTGACACAATAGTTCACAAGACCAAATTTCAGGGTGTAGCGGTGCCTCGATTGTGATTGCCTGCCGTTTCGTGTTTATCTGTCGGTTTTCACTACATCCCCTGACATCATGACAATGGCTCCCCCTTCCAGCAGCATGTTGGCAACGCTAACGGGCGATCGCAACAGTGATTTGACCCATCGGGTGAAGGATCTTCCTGTTCCCCAGTTTGTCAACCTGCTGGATCAGATCACCAAAGAATTCGAGCATTTCCTCCGGGCGATCGAGATGATCAACAACGAAGCCCTGGAGACGATGCTGGAGCAAATTCTAGAAGCCTTCACGCTAAAGATTGGGCAAATCCTGCGGGCCGAGCGCACCACTATTTTTTTGGTGGATGAAGAGAAACAGATGCTCTGGTCGAAAGTGGCGCAGGGAGAAGGCGAAAAGTATCTGGAAATTCGGGTGCCGATTAACGTGGGCATCGCTGGACATGTGGCGGCGACCGGGGAATATCTCAACATTCCAGATGCCTACGCTCATCCGCTGTTCAATCCAGATGTAGATTTGCAGACGGGCTACCGCACCCGCAACATCCTCTGTATGCCCATCTTCAGCACCAAAAATCGGGTGGTTGCGGTGGCGCAATTATTGAATAAACAGGGGGGATTACCCTTCGATCAGGAGGATGAACGCCAGTTTCTAGAATTTGCCAACTCGATGGGCATCATTCTGGAAAGCTGCAATTCCTTCTACATCGCGGCTCGCAATCAGCGTGGCGTAGCGGCTCTGCTCAAAGCGACCTCCTGTTTGGCCCATAGTCTTGACCTGGAAACTACCCTCCGGGCCGTAATGGATGAAGCCCGCGACCTGATGCAGGCCGATCGCAGCACCCTATTTCTGTTAGATCGGGAGAATAACCAGCTGTGGTCAAAAGTGGCGAAAGCTGACGGCAAAACCATTATGGAAATCCGCATTCCGGCGAATCGGGGCATCGCCGGATATGTCGCCTCGACCGGGCAGACGCTCAATATTCCGAATGCTTACGAAGATCCCCGTTTTGACCCCAGTACCGACCAGCGCACGGGCTATCTCACTCGCAACATTCTCTGTATGCCCGTCTACAACTCTGGCGGCACGCTGATCGGCGTGACGCAGCTGATCAACAAAGCCCAGGGCAGCTTCACCAATTCGGATGAAGAGTTTATGCGGGCCTTCAACATTCAGGCCGGAATTGCGCTGGAAAATGCCCAACTGTTTGAAAGCGTGTTGTTAGAAAAGCAGTACCAGAAAGACATGCTGCAAAGCCTGTCGGATGCGGTGATTTCCACCGACATGCAGGGCCGAATTGTCACCATCAACGACGCGGCACTGGAACTGCTGGGCTGTTCCAGAAGCCAGGACGGCAAACGCCATTACGAGCAAATCTGGACTGAAAAGCTAATCGGTCGTCTCGTTTGGGAGGTCGTGCCGATTGAAAACCTGCAAATGCGTTTGGAAGACAGCCTCAAGTGCGGGGCCAAACATTATGTCCCCGAACAAAGCCTGACCATCGGCCTGTACCATCCCTCGTCCAGCCCAGACGATTGTATTCTGGCCATTCGCGATCGCCAATCCCCCGACTTCTACATCCCCTGGAACGAGCCTGCCCCTACACCACACACATCACACCCGACACCCCTCCCCCAGAACGAAGTTCGAGAACTAGAGCGCAGCATCAACCTCACCGTCAACCCACTCACCAATCCCGAAGGCAGCGTCCGGGGCGGCCTGGTCGTGCTGGAAGACATCAGCCAGGAAAAGCGGATGAAGACCACCATGTATCGCTACATGACGCCCGGTGTGGCCGAGCGAGTCATGGCCTTAGGCGAAGACGCACTGATGGTGGGCGAACGCAAAGAAGTCACCATTCTCTTCTCCGACATTCGGGGCTACACCTCCCTCACCGAAAAAATGGAAGCGGCGCAGGTGGTGAACCTGCTGAACAACTACTTTGAGACGATGGTGGAAGCCGTCTTTAACTATGAAGGGACGCTGGATAAATTCATCGGCGATGCGCTGATGGCGGTATTTGGCGCACCCCTGCCGCTAAATAACCATAGCTGGATGGCGGTACAGTCTGCTCTGGAGATGCGGCATCGGCTGGTGGAATTTAACCACAATCGCCGCATTGCGTCTCAACCCATCATCCGCATCGGGATTGGCATCAGTTCCGGGGAGGTGGTTTCGGGCAACATCGGCTCCCAGAAACGGATGGACTACACGGTGATTGGCGACGGGGTAGACATTAGCTCCCGGTTGGAGGGCGTGACCAAAGAGTATGGCTGCGACATCATTCTGAGCGAATACACCTATCAACTGTGTCGCGATCGCATTTGGGTACGAGAGCTAGACCGCATTCGCGTCAAGGGCAAGACCAAACCGATCAGCGTGTATGAACTGATTGGCGATCGCCAGCATGACCTCGATGCCAAAACCCACGAATTCCTCGACCTGTATGCGGCTGGACGTTCCGCCTATACCCAGATGGAATTTCGACAGGCGATTCGTCACTTCGAAGAAGCTCAACGGCTGCGTCCAGAAGATCAGGCGATCGCCGTTCATCTCCAACGCGCCAACCGCTACCTCATTGCGCCACCACCGCCCATTTGGGATGGGGTGTATACGATGACCACAAAGTAATGATTCCTAACCTGTCGGTGCAGTCGTAGGATGGGCAAAGGGGTTTCCCGTGCCCATCCCCCTTAATCATGGCAATGGGCACGCAGGGCTTTGCCCATCCTACGTTGGTATTTTTTTCTGAAGTCACCTTACATCCATTCGTCTGTGGCTTCGTCTTTCGTATTCGTGCGGCGTTCTGGGGTTTCGCGGGTAAACTCCATATGAATATCGCGGGTTTGCTCACCGTCGGAGGCGATCGCCACAATCGGGTAGTCAATTAATCCATCCTGGAAGGACATCTGGAAGCGGAAGGTGCCGTCAGGATTGAGGGGAATCTGGCGACCGCCAATCGTAACCGTCGCGTCAGGCTCTGTTGCACCGTACACAATCAGCTCAGCATCCGCCACTAGCCAAAATTTGCGCGGACGAATCGGTGGCATTGAGGCCGAGAAGCCAATCCCCGACATACCGAGGCCCGACATCGACATCGTGGGCATAGCCCACATCCCGACGCCAGAGGGGAACACATAGGAACTTACGGTCTGTTCCGGGGCCATCTGCATCGAGCCATAGAGCGATCCAGCTAACCGCTGCGCTTCAGTTGATTGAGCGATGCCAAAGATCTCGTCGTAAATCGGGTTTTCGGTGGTGGGCAGCGTTTGCTGGCGAGGCGGAATCAGCGCACCAAACGTTTTGCCCTGCAACGGTTCCTCCCAATCAATCGTGGCAAACTGTTCGTCAAACCAATCCGATGGATACACGGGCGGAATCCGGGCAGGAGCCGATCGCGACAGGGATAACCAGCGACCATCTGCCGTAACGTAGCCCAATTCCACAATATAGTCGCGATCGCTCACCGGAATAGGAACATACCAGTTACGCGCCAGTTCATCGCAGTCAAACTGCTGAAGATTATGGGGCGGGTGAATGGTGAGATCGATATCCGTCACGTCATACAGGCGCAACGCCAGAAGCTCACCGCCCTGCCGTCGCAATTCCTGTTTGTGCTCGTTCGGCACGTCCCAATACGCATAGGCCCATTGCGGATCTCGGGGCAGTAGCACAATGCGGCTATCGCCGTAGCCTTCAGGCAAATCGGGCAAGCCCTGATCCACATCGGCCAGCGCTTCAGCCGATAGGTCAACCTGCCCCACGTCAAATTTAGCCGCTTCCACGGTGGATTGATCGCGATCGCCCGACACTGACGACATCGTCGCTGCGCCCAATCCGGCGGCCAGCCCCACACCACCCGCAATGGGAGCCGAACCGGGTGCCGTGATGCCACTCGCATCGGGAGCAGACAGCCGCACCACCGCCGAACGAATCAGGGGATGCCAGGACTCATCCTCGGTTTGATACCCGACCTCAGCCAGATAGTCGCCATCGTATGCGGCGATGGGCATCAGGCGATCGCACTCTTGTTTATCGACCGCAAGCTGCTGGATGCTGTGGGGAGGTTGGGTGTCCAGATCTAAGCCCGTAACCTCATACAGCCGCAGGGCATACCCCTGTCCGTCGAGTTGAACTGCTGTCGGGTGTTCATCCAGCGCAGGCCACCGAATATAAGCTTGCTGTCCATCGCGTGCAGATAGCGTGATTTGCTCTGGCGTAGACGACAGGAGTGCTAAAGGCTGTAAGGGTAGGGATGACGGCTCTACAGATCCGGCAGAGTCAGTCGAGCTAGCCCCTTCAAGCGATTCAGTCGGTTCCATGTCAGCTCCTCCAATAGAGTCAACCGATTCAACCGATTCAATGGGTTCAGCCAATTCAATGGGTTCGACCGATCTGACAGGTTCCGCCGATTCAATGGGTTCAGACGATTCAGACGTGTCCCCTCCTTGAGTCGATTCAAGGGGTGCAAGCGATTCAGTCGTTGAAGGGAGGGCTTCTCCAGATTCAGCGGATGATTGATTCTGTTCGGATGGCGGCGATGTATCGGCAGGCTCGCGGCTAGCAACAGAATTTAAGACTCTAGGATTGGCCGCCGTACCAATCGAAACGCGATCGGCAGAAATCACAGAGCTGACGCGACTGGCAAGTGACGGTTCTGGTGGCCCAGCAGGTTCCTCCGCTCCTCCCTCTGGCGTTACGACATCCGTTTGAGTCGGACGGTTGCTCATGTCGGGCGGTGGCAGGGAAACCTCAGATGTTTCCGATTCCTCAGGCGACTGTTTACCCCGCAAAAACCACCACACCAGTAGCGCCACCGGAATCAACAGCAGCCACCAGAGCCATGTCTTGCTCTGACGCTGTTCGGTCGGAGCCGCCGCCGTTGCGAAGAATTGACTGGTGCTTGACGCCAGCGTGAGGACGTTTGATGTAGAACGTTCAGTCTGGACGGCTGGATTGGATGTGAGATTTGGCGTTGTCAGGGCGATCGCCCCCGATGACGCACTAGAAGCTTGAGACATCGCCATAGACGCCGCCGATGCAGGCAGGGGTTTGGGTGAAACCGCCAGGGCCAACAGCATCGCTAGCGTGACTACTGAAGTATCGTTTTTCCGCACCATCATATGAACATGTCCTCACCGTCACAGCTTCATTGTATTCGCCTCCGGTTCTGCGATCGCTTTTAAAGGCCCAATTCTTAAGAGCATCTCGTAGAGTGAACAATGCCCACTAAACCGCTATAGTTCAAGCTACACAAAGGCCGTAGGCAGTGCCACTCTACTCCTAACCGAACGTTAGCGCTTCTCCCCGCACGGCGGTGTTTACCTTACCGTTCTCGTAAACAACCTGTCCCAGCACAATCGTCACGACTGGATGCCCGGTTAAATTCCAGCCCTCAAAGGGACTCCAGCCACATTTCGTTAATAGATCTTCGCGTTGCACGGGACGGTAGTTCTCCAGGTCAACCAGCACCAGATCGGCATCATAACCGGGAGCGATCGCCCCCTTCTTGAGAATCTTGTACGCTTTGGCAACTGCCGTAGACATCCAGTTTGCGACTTGAGCCACCGTGCAGCGGCCTTGCATCGCCTGAGTGAGCATCACAGACAGCGCTGTCTCGACTTCCGGCATTTCCGATGGTGATTAGGGATAGCCTTTCGCCTTCTCCTCCAGCGTGGGCGGCGCGTGATCAGTGGCGATGAAGTCGATCACGCCATCCAGCAGTGCTTGCCAGAGGACTTCTTGATCGTGGGGCGATCGACCACTAGATACTACTGTGCAAACTACGTTGAGCGCAGCAGAGGTTGACAGCAATTCTCACTATGCAAATCAGGGGAATACAAGCTCGTCGCGGGTGGGCTTGTATTCCCTACTGTGTCCGATGGGTGCGCAAAACCCGCAATCGGTTCCAAAATCATTGCTAGAGGGCAAAGACAAACCAGAGAATGAGATCACAATACTTTAGAATTCACTACCGATTTCAACCGTAGGAACAATAGTGGGTAAGTTGAATCAAATGTAGGATGAGTTAGCTCGGTGGGACTGCCATCTATCAAATCTCAGCAATTCTTATTTTG
>DATNPS010000079.1:0-6410 GCA_036703095.1 Crinalium sp.
TAATTTGTGCGCCGTTGAAAGCCAAGGATCGTGTGTTAGGTGCGATCGCCATTGGCACACAAACGTCTGAAACCTATACGGCTGAGCATCTCAGGTTGGTCAGTATTTTTGCTTCGCAAACGGCTGTGGCGATCGAAAAAGCTCTGCTCTACGAACAAAGCTGTCAGGCGGCAATTGAGGCCAAAGCTCAGGCCGAGCAACTCCAGCAGGCGCTGCAAGAGTTGAGATTGGCGCAAACGCAACTGATTCAAAGCGAGAAGATGTCAAGCCTAGGACAATTGATCGCTGGAGTCGCGCATGAGATTAATAATCCAGTCAATTTCATCTGCGGCAATTTGAAGTACGTCGCTGAATACACGCATGATCTGCTGCGGTTACTTCAGACTTATCAAACGCAGATTCCGGTGATTCCTCCAGAGTTGGCCGCAGAGATGGATGCGATCGACCTGGACTTTTTAATGGACGATCTGCCCAAAATCCTCAATTCGATGAAGTTGGGGACGAATCGCATTGTCGAAATTGTGCAGTCGCTCAAAAATTTTTCCCGCCATGACGAAGCGGAGATGAAACAGGTCAATATTCACGATGGTATTGATGGTACCTTGATGATTCTGCGGCACCGTTTGAAAGCCGTGGGGACTCGTCCAGCGATCGATGTGATCAAAGACTATGCGGATCTCCCCCTGATTGAATGCTACGCCGGACAGCTAAATCAGGTGTTTATGAATATCCTGGCCAATGCTCTGGATGCACTGGAAGAGTCGCTGGTACTGAACCCAACGATTACCATTCGCACTCAACACTGTGATCATTCTGTCGTTGTTTGCATTGCTGATAACGGCATGGGCATGTCTGAAGACACCATGCGTCGCCTTTACGATCCCTTCTTCACGACCAAAGAGATTGGCAAGGGAACAGGCTTGGGAATGGCCATCAGCCACCAAATTATTGTCGATAAACACCAGGGCATCTTGAAGTGTCGATCGCAACCCGGTAAGGGAACCGAATTCTGGATTCAAATTCCGATGACCTGTTCCACAGCGATCGCCTCTAACGATCAGATCCGTCCGGCTTTGGCTACCGAAATGACCGAAATGATTGCTTCACCGACTCTTCCAGAGGCGACATCCACGGCGGATGCAGATGGATTTGTGTCTTCCACATCTTCAATGCTTGAACCGACTGACTTGCTTATTCGCCATCGGCAACTGATTCAGCGGCTTTCAGCTCAGAATACTGATGTAGTCAGCAACCCGACTGAGCAGATGTATCGACTGTTTCAACACTATCCGATTGCGTTAAGGCTTTACACCCTCTTATTGTCTCAAGTCTGCTGTTCTGTCCCTGTCCATCGATCGCATTGAGGAATACGACCCATGTTTCATCAACCAGATGAATTTAACCGTCAGCTTTTTGAACAATCCCCAATCGGTCTAGCCCTTTGCCGAATGGATGGAACTCTGGTTAATATCAATGCTGCCTTTGCCGCTATCTTAGGCCGCACGGTGCCAGAAACGCTGGCGCTTTCATACTGGGACATCACTCCTCCCAAATATGCGGTTCAGGAACAGGCGGTTCTAGAAGAACTGGAGCAAACGGGCCGCTATAAATCCTATGAGAAAGAATACCTCCACAAAAACGGCTCTCTGATTCCGGTTCGGCTCTCTGGGCTGATTATCGAGAAGAATGGAGAGCGTCTGATCTGGTCTAGCGTTGAAGATATCAGCGATCTCAAACAGGCCCAACAGGAACGCGATCGCTCCGAACAAGTGCTCAAACACAGTGAAGCCCGATATCGCTCGCTGGTCACTGGCACCACCCAGATTGTCTGGGTCAGCACACCCCAAGGGATTTGTTTTGAGCTGGCAAGCTGGATTGCCTATACGGGACAAACGTTGGCTGAAGCGGAGAATGGTGGCTGGATTGATGCCGTTCATCCGGGCGATCGCGCCCGGACGGCAGAAGTTTGGGGAGAGGCGGTTGCCAACCGCAGCCAATATCAAATTGAATATCGCATTCGTAATAAGGACGGTGACTATCGCTATTTCTGGGTATGTGGTGCTCCCGTCTTAGATGACGATGGCAATGTTCGAGAATGGATTGGCACCTGTACGGATATTCACGATCGCAAGCTAGCGGAAGCCGAAAATCAACGCTTAAAAGAACGGTATCGTTCCCTGGTGTCTGCCACATCTCAAATTGTCTGGGGCGCGACACCAGAGGGGCTGGGAATTAGCCACGAAATGCTGACCTGGATTGCCTACACGGGGCAAACAGAAACTGAGATTGAAGGGTGGGGCTGGCTGGATGCGGTTCATGCCGATGATCGTGACCACTCTGTTGTGGTTTGGAATGCGGCGGTCGCGCAGCGCAGTCTGTATGAAACGGAATATCGGCTGCGGGGCAAGGATGGCCACTATCGCTATTTCTCAGTCTATGGCGTTCCAGTGCTCGAAGCAGACGGCAGCATTCGGGAGTGGATTGGCACCTGTACAGATATTCACGATCGCAAACTGGCCGAAGCTGAAAATCAACGGCTGCTGGATATGCTGAACCACTCCAGCGATGCCATTATCATGCGCGACATGACCGACCAGATTTCGTATTGGAATCAGGGAGCCGAACGGCTGTATGGCTGGACGCGTGAAGATGTGAAAGATCAGACCATTCACGCCATTTTGAATACCACCTTTACTCGTTCGCTGGAAGAGGTGATGGCCGCGTTTTTACAGCAGGGAAGTTGGGAAGGTGAAGTGCAGCATGTCACGCGTCAAGGTAAATCGATTACGGTGCAAAGCCGTTGGACGCTTCAGCGAGATGCCTGGGGCCAGCCCTGCGCGGTGTTGGAAATTAACACGGATATTACGGCCCGCAAACAAGCGGAAGTTGCCTTGCGACAGCTCAACCAGCAGCTAGAAGCCAGAGTCGCAGAACGAACGGCGGCCTTACAAAATACGCTGGCCGAAGCGCAAGGGTTAAATGCCATTTTGGACAATCTGGCCGATGGATTGCTGGTCTCTAATACCGATGGGCAGATTACTCACTTCAATCCAGCCTTTTTGAAGATGTATGGCGTGTCGGGAATGGGCCTCAAAGGGCAAGCTTGTCGATCGCTGCCCATGAACGATTTAGCAGATTTGGTAGAACGCACGCAGTCTAATCCCCAAGAAATTTTGACCGCTGAAGTTGAACTGGCCAAGCATCGCATCGGTCAAGCGGTGGCGACAGCCATCTTTAAGAAGTCAGCTCATAACGAACCGACAACCTGTTTTGGATCGGCCCTTTTGATTCGAGATGTCACTGTAGAAAAAGAAATCGACAAGATGAAAACTGATTTTATTTCTACGGTGTCTCATGAATTAAGAACACCGCTGACATCGGTGCTGGGGTTTGCGTCCATCATTAAAGAAAAACTAGAAACCGATGTATTTCCTGTCCTCTCGGCAGACGATCGCAAACTTCAGAAAACAATTAAACGTGTAGATGATAACCTCAGCATTATTGTTGCGGAAGCGGAGCGATTGACCTCCCTGATTAACGATGTTTTGGATATTGCCAAGATGGAAGCAGGGAAGGTGGAATGGCAGATGCAGCCGCTCGACCCGGCAGAATTAATTGATTGGGCGACCAATGCTACATCCGCACTGTTTGAAACCAATGGCTTACAGTTTCTGGCTGAGATTGCACCGGGATTGCCCCAGGTGGTAGGCGATCGCAATCGGCTCCTTCAGGTGTTGATCAACCTCATTTCAAATGCGGTGAAATTTACAGAATCGGGTTCTGTCATTTGTCGAGTGCAGCAAGCCAATAGCGGCATTTGCATCAGCATCACTGATACAGGCATTGGCATTGCTCCAGAAGATCAGCCCAAAGTATTCGAGAAGTTTCGGCAGGTGGGCGACACGCTGACCGATAAACCCAAAGGCACGGGACTCGGTTTACCGATTTGCAAACAAATTGTAGAACACCACGGTGGCAGAATTTGGGTAGACAGTGAACCGGGCAAAGGCAGCACTTTCTCATTTGTGATTCCGGTTTATGAAAGTAGTAGTCAAGCCCATTCGAAGATCAATTTTGACGCATTGGTCAAACAACTGAGAGAACATGTTACAGCTCCGGATGCTGGCATCACTGCAACTCAAAAAACAATTCTCGTGGTGGATGATGATGTCAATATTCGAGAATTACTGCGACAACAGTTAGAAGCAGAAGGTTACAGAGTCCGTGAAGCTAAAGATGGAATGATGGCGATTCATCAAATTAAAACGATTCGTCCAGATTTGATTTTGCTGGATGTGATGATGCCTCAAATCAACGGATTTGACGTAGCTGCTGTACTGAAAAATGATCCGCATACGGCTGATATTCCAATCATTATTCTGTCGATTATCGAGAATAAGGAACGGGGATTTCACATTGGCATCGATCGCTATCTGACGAAACCAATTAACACCGAAAAATTGCTCAACGAAGTCGGTTTGCTGTTGTCTCAGGGTACTTCCAGTAAGAAAGTATTAGTGGTTGATCAAAATGCGTCAACGCTCAAGACCTTGTCAGATGTCTTACAAGCGCAAGGATACAGCGTTTTGGAAGCCTCTGATCCACAAGAGTGCGTACATAAAGCCCTGAACGCTAAACCCGACATGATTATCATTGATTCCATCCTTTCTCAAGAGACGAATCTTGTTCAAACACTGCGATTTGAGAAAGAATTAGAGAATGTATTTTTCATTATGTTGAGCGATCGCGAATTGTCCTAATTCAATCAGCCCAATAGCCGTTGGAGGATGCCATGAACCAGAAGATTTTGATTGTTGATGATGAACCTAATATTTTAATTTTGATGGAACAAGCCCTGGAGGCGTTAGAGGATGAAGGCGTTGAACTCCTGACGGCCAGGAATGGCATCGAAGCACTAGAGGCGATCAAAACTGAAAAACCCAACCTAGTGTTTCTAGATGTCATGATGCCGAAAATGAGCGGCTTGGAAGTGTGCCGCACCGTGAAAGACGAATTGCAGATGACCGATGTTTACATCGTGATGCTCACCGCCAAAGGGCAGGAATTTGATAAACAGAAAGGAATGGATGTTGGCGCGGATTTATATCTCACTAAGCCCTTTCGTCCTAAAGAAGTGTTAACAAAATCCATGCAGGTATTGGGGATTGCGCTGAACTAAGACCCAAATTCACGGTTTTTTAGCCAGTAGCGTTTGAGCCGTCAGTTCATCGGTAATCAATCCCGTAATCAGCTTGCCGCGCAGAGCTGCCAAAATCGCTTCTGCTTTTTTCACGCCTCCTGCTACTCCAATGATTAGCCGCTGTGCGGGCTGTTCGAGCGGAACGCTGGCGACGCGGCTGTTAATGCCATCCTGCAACAGCATACCGTTCTGGTCATACGCCCATCCGGCAATTTCGCCAACGGCTCCTAACTCAATCAGCTCGGTTAATTCGCTATCCGTAATGAAACCATCGTCGTGGAGTGGGCCGTTCCAGGCAATCTGCCCGATGCCGACATACGTAACTTTGGCCTGTGCTGCGAGCGTTTTGACCGTAATAAACGATCGCTGTGTTTGCAGCAGTTCTCGTTCTTCTACACTGGTTGCCACGACTGGCGTTGGTACCGGGTAGACTTGAGAACCCACGCGATCGGCCAAATGGATCACCACCTCATAGCGACCTGCCCGTCCATACTGCGACATATTGCCAATGATTGAGACAATTTTGTGCTGCGGTAAATCCATCGACGGCACTTGATCCACCATCGCACGCAACGTGCGACCGGATGAAAACGCCACAACCATCGGTGTTTTGTTCACCAGGCAGGTTTCTAAGTGGGTGGCGGCGCACACGCCAATCCCCGTCAGGTTGTCATTATTCGCAGCATCCGTTGGCACTACTTCACAGAGCGCCAGCCCAAATTTGTCGCGCAGGGCTTCTGCCAGCGCAATGCATTCGCTTAAGGGATGATCCAGGCGAAATCGGATCAGCTTCTCGCTGACCGCTAGCGCAACGAGACGCTGAGCTGCCTGTCGTGATACATTTAGCTTCACTGCGATTTCTTCTTGAGTATTTCCGGCAATGTAGTAGAGCCAAGCGGCATGGGCTGCCTGGTCTAGTTTGCGATCGCGCCGTTCCGTTAAAGGTTCTCTCATATCCCACCTTGAGAGGGGATTCATCCCCCTGAAGCATGATTTAAGTTCTGAGCATCTGTACAATCATAGGATTTTTGCTCAGCTTTTTAATGTATATTCGATTGCAGAGATAAAAAAATATTCTTAAAAAGGCTCTCGATCAGTTAACGATTGTGGTTTTGCACGTCCGTCGGGCGTGTAAAACCACAATCGGTGGTAGTGAGAATTGTTGTATCACAGTCCGCCTGTTGTTTCTAAATTAAACCCTGTGATATAG
>DATNPS010000080.1:0-11009 GCA_036703095.1 Crinalium sp.
CCAGGATCGAATGCAGCGCTACCTGGCATCGGGTGATCCTATCTTGATGGCGGAGGCGATCGCTCATTTGCAAGCGAAACAGGCTGCGTCGTCAATACGCTACGTCTCACATGCATTGCCTGACCGTGAGGCCAACCGTTCCTTAAGTCTCGTATCTGCTTCTGTTGCGGACGTGCAGCCAGAGGCGTTGTGCAATGATCCCGCTGACCTGTCAGCTATGCTGGCACTCATCTCGGTTCATGTGCGACGGTTGGGCTGGTCATCGCAGATGGTGAGCGATCGCCTTTTCGCTTTGTTTGGTAAACCCGCTCAATCGCTGCTAAGCGACTGGGAGTTGATGGAGTGGCTGGAGTGGTTGGAGGAGACGGAGTGAGGTCGTCAGAATTACCTGGTCAGAATTACCTGGATTGTCTAATCAAGCTGGCTACCGTACTGGCGAGTTGAGTCGGTTCTACAGGTTTGGAAAGATGCATATGAAAGCCTTCTGTCAGTGCTCGCGATTGATCTTCCGTGCGTGCATAAGCAGTCAGCGCGATCGCCGGAATCGTTCCCCCCTGCGTTGCAGGTAGCATTCTGACTTTACGAATTAAGCTGTAGCCGTCTTCCTCTGGCATACTGATGTCGCTGATTAAAACATCGGCCTTGGCGTTTGAGATAGTGGCGATCGCCTCAGCTACGGATATCACCGGAATGACCGTTGCACCCGCTGTTTCTAAAGCGGCGGCCAGCATTTCGCGAGCATCTATCTCATCATCCACAACTAGCACTCGCACCCCATTTAGCTGAGGCGAATGATTATACGAAAGCTGTTCGGAGAGATTGGGTTGGATCAGGTGATGTGGGTAAACATCAAGCCGCATGGGCGTTAAAGGCAGTCGTACTGTGAATGTTGAGCCTTTTCCAGCACCCGGACTGCTCGCATGAACCGTTCCCCCGTGCAGCTCAACCAGATGCCGCACGATCGCCAACCCTAATCCCAAACCGCTATAGGTTCTCGTCGTCGAACTATCGGCCTGGCGAAATCGCTCAAACACAAACGGCACAAACTCAGGATTAATGCCCTGCCCCGTATCCGTTACCGTAATTTGAACACACTCATCTCCCTTATCCTCCCTATCCTCCCCATCTCCTCCATCTCTCTTGTTCCCCTTCTCTTCCCCATCGCCCTTCTCCAACCGAATCCAAACCTGCCCCCCCGATGGCGTGAATTTCACAGCGTTGGATAGTAAGTTCCAAACAACTTGCTGTAGGCGATCGCCATCTCCAGTGATGGTGCTCACTGATGGAGCAAACAGGGATTGTATCTGAATATCTTTGGCATCGGCGGATGGTCGCACCGCATCGATCGCCGCTTCGATGACCGCAATCAGGTTGACAGAACGAATGTTTAAGCGAAGTTTGCCCTGAATAATGCGAGAGACATCTAGCAAATCTTCGACCAGTTGCGCTTGCGATCGGGCGTTGCGTTCAATGGTCTCCATCGCCCGTGCTGTGGTGGTGCTATCAAAGTTACGGGTATTGAGCAGACGAATCCAGCCTAATATGGCATTGAGAGGCGATCGCAATTCGTGCGAGAGGGTCGCTAAGAATTCGTCCTTGAGACGGTTTGCGACTTCACTCGCAGCACGCGCTTCCTGTTCCCGAACCAGTAATTGAGCACGTTCATCTTCAATCCGTTTGCGCTCGGTAAAGTCTCGTAAAATTTTGCAAAATCCGCGCAGTTGCTCGGTCTCGTTATACAGAGGAGTTGTGATGCCGCTGGCCCAGAACCGACTACCATCTTTACGAACTTGCCAACGTTCGTCTTCAGCCCGTCCGGCTGTCGCCGCCTGTACCAATTCAAACCGATCCACACCGTTCGCCAAATCATCTGCGGTAAAAAAACAAGACGCAGATTTTCCTAAAATTTCAGTTTCTTGATAGCCTAAAATCTTTTCTGCGCCAAGACTCCAGCGTGTGACAATGCCTTGCGGATCGCAAAACAAAATCGCGTAATCCTGCACATTGTCTAACAGCAATCGAAATCTTTCTTCACTAACACGCGTTGCGGCTTCTGCTCGTTTTTGATCAGTAATGTTGGACAGAATAAAAACGGCCCCTCTAAAATTTTTCTGCTCATCCAACACAGGGTCAATCGTTTTGAGGAACCAGCGATCGCCCGCATGAAGTTCTACCGTTTGTCGATGGCAAGTAGATTTCGTTTGTTGAAAACATATCCCATCGCTTATCCCGATCGCCTCCTGGAGTAAATCTTGATGCAACTGCCCTGAAATGTCATCCCAGGGTTTACCCAACAACTGGGTCATAACAGAGTTGCAGCGAAGAAATCGACCGTTTTGATCGAGTAAGCCAACGCCATCCCGGATTGAGTCAAACGTAGTTTGCCATTCACGAGCGAGCGATAGCGCAGCTTCCTCAGCCTCCCGAATGCGCAACAGCGATCGCACCGTTGCCAACAGTTCAATTGGCTCTACAGGCTGGGCCAGATACGCATCGGCTCCACTGTCGAGTCCCGCCGCTTTGTCTTTCCCTTTCACAAAACTGGCTGAAAGATGTAAGACCGGAATAAATGTGGTTTGCGGGTTGGATTTAATCTGGCGACAGACTTCAAATCCGTTGATGCCGGGAAGTTTGACATCGAGAATGACTAAATCAGGCTGATGTTCTGTAACCGCTTTGAGTCCGGCTTCTCCGGTCACCGCTTCAACAATGTGAAACCCAGCATTTTGCAAAACGCGTCTAACTACATAACGGTTGGCTTCGTTGTCTTCGATGTGTAAAACCGTAGCGGATGGTTCAGCCATGTGTTTTATCCCCACTATCCAGCACAATTCCTGCTTGCAACAGAGCTTGCTGAAGTTGGGCGATCGCGTCTACTTGAGACGATGTATCTTTGGAAAGAATCGCGATGCTTCGCTCTGCTAAATCATGCTGTTCTTCAACAGCTAATGACGCTGAGGTATTGATAATAACTGGAATACTTTGGGTCGTTGAATGATGTTTGAGTTGCTCTAACAAATCAGAACCGTTGATCTCCGGCATCGTCAGATCAATTACGATCGCTTGGGGCCTCTCAACCTGTGCCAATCGCAGCCCCTCACGCCCGTCAGCAGCCTCTAAGATAGTCAAGGATGTTGTTGCTAAAAGTTGTTTCAACACATACCGAGCCGCCGGATCGTCATCAACCAATAAGAGAGTTTGCTGATGACTCCCCCTAACCAGGGTATTGAGTTTATTGAGCAGGGGTAATCTATCCACAGGCTTAACTAAGAACCCATCGGCTCCCAAGGCGATCGCCCGTTTCTCATTGTCAACCACAGTAACGACTAAAATCGGAATGTTTTTGGTTGCGTCATTTTCCTTTAGCTCGCTTAAAAACGACCAGGTGGGCTGGTCTTTCAGCAGAATATCCAAAATAATTGCAATCGGCCTGAATACCTGAAGGGCATGGTTTGCCTCATCTAGCGTTTGAGCAGCAATCAGTTGATAGGCCGATCGCTCAAAATATTTTTCATAAATCAACAGGGTGTCTGCCTCATCTTCGACTACCAGGATAGGAGCGCGAGTCGGATCAAACTGCCAGTTGGGTTGGGCTAGCGAATCCGTTTGGGCCGCACCAGGGTACACGATCGGAATAGTAATGGAGAAGGTAGAACCGCGTCCTACCTCGCTATGAATGGAAACATTCCCGCCTAGCAATTCCGCTAGCTTGCGAGAGAGGGGTAATCCCAACCCAGTGCCCTTGACTTGCTTTTGCAATTGCGAGTCGATCTGCACAAAGTCCTCAAAAATTCGCTCCTGATCGGTGGGAGCAATGCCAATTCCCGTGTCTGCCACCGAAAATGTAACCAGTTCATTGGCAACGACGGCTGATACTCGCACTTCGCCTCGCTCTGTAAATTTCAGCGCATTGGAAATAAAATTTCTCAACACTTGCGCCACTTTGCCCTCGTCGGTTAACAGGCTGGGAATGCCAACAGGTTCTTCAAAGACCAGCGCAATCGAGGCATTGTGCTCCAGCAACGGACGCAGCATTCCCCGTAGGGTACCAAACAAATCGCTGACGTCAAATGAACTGGGATGAACGACGATTTTTCCGGCTTCTACCTTCGCCAGATCTAATAAATCATTCACCAACTCAGACAGCTCTTCGGCAGCCTTTTGGATAAAGCCCACCTGCTTTTCTTGTTCTGCTGCAAGCTGACCATCCATACCGCTCAGCAGGATACGGGAAAGTGACACGATCGAGTTTAGCGGGGTACGAAACTCGTGACTCATGTTAGATAAAAATCTTGTCTTTAACTCATTCGCTTTTTGCAATGAATCTGCTTTTTCATCCAGTTCGGCATATAAGGCGACGACCCCCCGATTGGTATCCTCCAGTTCTCGATTCAGTTGAGTTAACTCTTCTTCGCGTTTCCGTAACTCCGCCAGCGCATGAAGCAACTCCTGGTTTTGTCGCTGAATTTCTTCGTAGGGGTTTTGGGGCGATCGCTCTGCCAGGTTTTGCTGAATTTGGGTTAACTGTTCGCGGGTGAGCGGAGAGGATACTCCCGACCGTCCAGGAGTTTGTTGGGGTAGCGTTTTGCCCATCAGCACGGTTGTTCCCTGTCCTGGTGCTGTCTCAATCTCAAAACGATCCATCAACCGCTTGCTGCCCAGGATGCCCTGCCCCATACCTGTGGGAGAGGTATATTGCCCTGTCAGAATCCTGGGCAAGTTTGTAATGCCAGGGCCGCGATCGCAAATCCGCATCAGAAATACCTGAGGTGGCTCCTCGTCCACCAAAAACTCAACCGTTCCGGCTCCGGCATATTGAAATACATTCCGTGCCATTTCCGAAACAGCCGTCGCCAATCGCACCTGATCTTGCGCATCAAATCCCAACCGTTCGGCAATCTGGCGCGCCTGCTGGCGAGTCAGGACGACATCCTGTTCGTAGCGAATTTCTAGGGTTAGGAGGGTGAGCATGATTACCGTTCTCTAGCGACTAACACCGTCACATCATCCCGACCCCGGTTGTAATCGCGGTATAAAACGCCTGCAATCAGGCTGGGATGCTTTTGGCTAAGTCCAGGATAGCGATCGAGATGCCATTGTGTACCCAACCCATCGGAATGCATGATCAGCAGTCCGGACGAGTGCCAGGCATAGCTGAATTCCTGCACTTTACGAACCGCGTAGCCTACCGTGCCATTCAGGGAGACAAGATTGACATGGCTGTTGGCCGTTAGGATCGCGCCAGCAATATTGCCCACTCCGGCATAGTCAAGGGTTTGAGTGTCAAAGTTAATTTGGGCGATCGCCAATGCGGCTCCCCTCGTGCTGCGGAGAGCCTGGTGGGCCACCATTACAATTTCTTTTGGCGATTGATGGTGCTGCTCGTCGAAGACCCTGACGGCTTCTATAGCCGCCTGGGCCGCCTGTGGCCCGTGTCCCAAGCCATCGGCCACCAGGATCAGACAGGCTTGATCACGGCTGCTGCTGGCCCAGGTGTCTCCAGAAATCTCTTCACCATCTTTAGGCAAACAAACCACGCCCAGGTCAAGTTTGCCTGAAGGTTTGACCGCCTGGATATCTACTGGATCAGCCCATACGTGAGCGGCGATCGCCGTACCTATATTCGGCATCGAGTAGATGTCAAAAAAGCTGGAGAGCCGTTGAATAGCACCCATGCCATTTCCAGGTGTGCTTCCCGTCGAGAAGCCGTCCTGTAAACATTCGCTGATGTTGTCGATTCCCGGCCCTTTATCGAGGGAGAGAATTTCAATTCCTGCGATCGCCTCTCTAGACATTTCATGCAGCAGCAGCACGCCATCTTTGGCATAGCGCACCAGGTTATTTGCCAGTTCTGTCACGACAATCCCAACTTTGCTGCGCTCGACCTCATTAAAACCCAGACGGCCTGCCAGTGCCATAGCAACCCGTCGAGCTTCGCCAACCTGACTTGGCTCTGACATGGGTAAAGCGACAGATTCTCTCATAACTTATTTCCATTTTGTGATGGTGACGCAGGTGCCCTGATTGACCTGGGATGTAATATGAAAATCATTGACCAACCGTTTTGCACCACCGAGTCCCATGCCTAAGCCGTTGCCTGTGGTAAAACCATCCCGCAACGCTAAGTCGATATCTGGAATGCCTGGCCCCTGATCCTCAAAGGTCAGACGTAAGCCTTGCTTCAAGCCGTTCTGGAGCGCTTCGAGCTTGACCGTACCACCACCACCGTAATCCAGAGTATTGCGGGCCAGCTCACTGGCTGCTGTAACGATTTTCGTTTGGTCGATCAAACTAAATTTCAGCTCTACGGCGAACTGTCGCACTGCCTGCCGGACTAACACCACGTCTGAGGAAGACTGAATGCTCATGACTTCAGATCTCTCCATAGTGGTCTGTACTCCCTTCCCATGTGGAGCCATCAGGCGCTCGGTCTTGTGCTTGCCTCAAGGAGACTTGCAGCAAGGCTATCCCCTTCTCAACGTTTAAGGCTGTGCGCACATCACTCAGCGATAGTCCCAGCTCTACCAGGGTAATCGCGACCGCAGGCTGCATTCCCACGACGACCGTTTGGGCGTCCAAGACCCGTGACATTTTGGCAATGCTGCCCAGAACTCTGCCGATGAAGGAATCTACAATGTCTAAGGCAGAAATATCGATCAATACGCCGTGAGCGCTAGTTTCGACAATGCGGTTGGTGAGATCGTCCTGTAGCGTCAGAGCGAGGCGATCGTGCATATCGACCTGAATTGTCACCAGCAAAAGATTACCCATTTGAAGGATAGGAATGCGTTCCATATCTTTCTTGTCCTTGCTTATTTCGGAGCGCGAGAAATGCTGAACCCCGTTCGTTTGAGAGCAATTAAAAAGGCGTCTGCCAGGGTTGCTTTAGTCATCACATCCGTTAAGTCAATGCCCAGGTAAACAATGGTTTGAGCAATTTGAGGACGAATGCCGCTGATAATGCAATCAGCCCCCATGAGGCGTGCGGCTGTTACCGTTTTCAGTAAATGCTGGGCGGTTAGTGTGTCTACTGTAGGTACACCTGTAATGTCGATAATGGCTACCTCGGAGCCTGTCTCCACAATTTTTTGCAAGAGCGATTCCATGACGACTTGTGTCCGCGCGCTGTCTAACGTACCAATCACGGGTAGCGCCAGAATGCCCTCCCAGAGTTTGACAACGGGTGTCGAAAGCTCTAATAGCTCCTCCTGTTGACGAATAATAATTTCATCTCGACTTTTCTGATACGCTTCAGTGGTTAATAACCCTAACTGATCCAGCAGATTCGTAGCCAACCAAATTTCTTTAACGAGCGCAACCGGATCTTCTACACTTTGCTGCAATTGCTGGAATAGGGGCTGCTTGAATGAAAAGACAAACATGGCGGTTTCAGACGGCGTGAATCCTTTGTGCGATCGCCCCCGCGAAATGCTCGTCAGCAGTTCCCGCACAGTCTTCCATTCTGTTGTGTGAACATCTGTTAAATTTCCAGATTGCACCGCCGATCGAAACAAACCCAAAAATTCACGGCACTCTTCCCGCAGTTCTGTCTCTTTGGTCAAGCTTCTGCGGTTACTGCTAGTCATCAATTCTTTCATCCAGTCTGCTAGCAGTTCCGGTTCATATTTCTCAAGAATTTTTGGAATGGCACTACCGTCAATCGGCGTCATGTAAATTTCCTCTTCACCGGATTTAATTGAGTTGTGCTGATATTACTGAGGGTTAAACTACTCAGCAGCTAACTCGTTAAATTTGCTATGTAGCTTCTAATCTGAAATTTGAACGGAGTGCAAGGGGGAAACCCCTTGACTGGAGCGCAGTCTCCACTCCTGTCCATCTATGAATTGTGAACGCTATAGCCATTAAAGAGTTAGTAAAGATGGGGTGCAGGGTGATTGTTTGTCAAACTTGTATCGATGGCTCCTGTAAATTTCTGGTGAAGTTTAGGAATACTCCACGTTTGAGGTAGGGACTGAACGTTGTTCAACATCACTGTAGGACTGTAGGATGAAACAGGGGCAAATGACAATTATCTCAGGATAGATTTTTAGGGAATTTGGTGCGCTCTTGATGCAGCAATTCTTATTTTGAAACCAACTGCGAGTTTTGCACGTCCGTCGGTTTCAAAATAAGAATTGCTGCTCCTGATTAAGGTTTTGTATTGGCTTGAGGATACAAAACTTCAATCATAAATATTGCAACGGTGATCTTACAGATCACTCAACTCAACTGCTCTACCAAGTTATTCTCTGAGTGCTAAAAAAAGCTTGTAGCCTAGATTATGAGCGAGTTTCGTCTATTGGGGGAACCCTAATTTTAGACTGGACATGACACTCCGGGATGCAGACCATTAACCTGTGCTGATTTTAGTGATGATATTGCTTTTGGATAGCCGATGGAACAAGCCACTCTTTTCCGTGGGGGCGATCGCCACCCAACAGCATACGCTCTAATCAGCGAGTAGTTGCTATCTGCTCAGGAGGTGGAGACGTGTGAGACAAAAACGGCGACATTATCATCAAGGGTTCCGATGCCTCAGGAGGGGCATTCAAAAGTACTGGATACCGCTATTGCTTGGCATTGTAGCCACGATCGCCGTTCTGGCCGTTTGGCAGCAGCTATTAGTACAGCAGCAACTACACATTCAGCGATCGGTACAGCAGGAAGCGGATGCGGTTGAGGCCATCCTTAACCGAGCGCTGTCTGCGCGGATTGTGGCGCTGCAACAAATGGCCAATCGCTGGCACATCAGCGGCGGTACAAAACAGTCGCTTTGGGAAGCTGATGCCGCTAAATATACTCAGGATTATTACGGCTATCAGGCGATTGAATGGGTTGATCCAAGCTTGCACGTGCGCTGGATTGTGCCCTTCCAGGGAAACGAAGCGGCTCAAAACCTCGATCTTAATCAGGAACCCCGCCGTAAACTCACATTAACCATTGCCCGTGATTTACATCAAACGCTTTTAACCCGTGCTGTCTTGTTGGCTCAAGGTGGACAGGGATTTCTGGTCTGTGTTCCTCTTTTTGTTGAGGGTCAGGATGGCGGACTAACCATAAACCAGTTTGACGGATTTATTTTGGGGGTCTTTCGCTTTCAAAGCTTATTTGACAGCATCCTTAAACCGTCCTCACCCTACCAGATCCGCATTTACGACAACAAGCAGTTGGTGTATAGCCAGGGGGATGCATCACCGTCTGCCCTGAGCCAAACGGCGGTCGTTAAAGCCTATGGTGCAGATTGGAGAATTCAGGTTTCACCCACACCAGAATTTATTGCAGGAGAGCGATCGCCCTTACCCACGCTAGTTTTGTGGGGTGGTCTGTTTGGAGCCTGGACACTGGCTCTCACGGTTTATCTGGGGCAACGTTCAGAACGCCATGTCCGCCGAGCCAAAAAAATTAATCAACAGTTACAGAACGAAATCATTCATCGTCAATCGGTTGAAGGCAGTCTGCGAGAAAGTGAAGAACGGTTACAGCTAGCGCTGGAAGCGTCGGGTGAAGGGTGGTGGGACTGGGATATTGGCACGGGTAAGGTCGATCGAAGTCCCCAATATTTACAGCTTCTGGGGTACGAGGTTGGCGACTTTCCGGAGGCGTTTAATGTCTGGGAAACCGCCATTCATCCAGACGATCTGCCGCATGTGTTGGAACAGCTTAACACCCACCTGAAAGATGCGTCCGTTCCGTATGCCTGCGACTATCGGGTTCGAACTCGATCGGGCGACTGGCAGTGGATCGCAGATTATGGCAAGGTGGTTGTCCGTGATGCTCAAAACCAGCCACTGCGGATGATTGGCACCTTTAAGGATATTGGCGATCGCAAGCACATGGAGTCTGCCTTGCGAGAAAGCGAAGAACGCTGGCAACTGGCTCTGCGTGGCAACAACGACGGCATCTGGGATTGGAACGTGCGAACCAACGAGGTTTTCTTCTCCAGTCGTCTGAAAGAAATGCTCGGCTTTGCCGATCACGAGATGGCGAATCATCTAAATGAGTGGACAAACCGGATACATCCCGATGATCTGGATTGGGTGATGGCTGCCGTGCAGGATCACTTTACGAAGAAGACGCCGTTTTACGCCACAGAGCATCGAGTTCAGTGCAAAGACGGAACGTATAAGTGGATTCTCGATCGCGGTCAGGCTATCTGGGATGACGCTGGTAATGTCATTCGGATGACGGGGTCTCATACTGATATTACAGAACGCAAGCAAGCTGAAGCCGCATTACGCAAGAGTGAGGAAGCGTTGCGTCAGAGTGAAGCGACGAAACAGGCGATCATTCAGGCCATTCCTGACTTACTGATTCGAATGCGAGCAGATGGACGCTATGTTGAATTTATCTCCAACAGCCAATTCAATATTGTTAATCCAAATCATCACCGTCAGGACACGAGAGTACACGATGTCTTGCCGTCCGACCTGGCTCGACTGCGAATGCACTATATCCAACAGGCATTGCAGTCAGGCGAGACGCAGGTGTATGAGCACGAAATTTTGATTCACGAGAAGCACTGTTACGAAGAAGTGCGAATTGTGCCGCTTCCGCACGAAGAAGTGCTGATTATGGTGCGTGACATCACCGCTCGCAAACAGGCCGAAGACGATCTGCGACACCAGAAACAGATGTTTCAGGCGATCGTCAATCATATTCCAGTCATGATTGCGCTCTATAACGCTGAAGGACGGATTGAGTTTATCAACCCAGAGCTGGAACGGGTTTTAGGTTGGACGTTAGCAGACTGGCAGCAGCAGGATATTCTAGCCCATACTTATCCCGATCCGATTGATCGACAAAGCGCCATAGAGCATATGTTGGCGGCAACGGGTCACTGGAAAGATTTCTCTACGCTGACGGCGGATCAGCAGCTATTAGAGACCTCCTGGGTCAATGTGTCGCTTTCGCGTGGGCTGCTGTTGGGAATTGGGCAGGATGTGAGCGATCGCAAACAAAAAGAACGTGCTCTGCGACAGGCGATGGAAGCGGCTGAAGCGGCAAACCTG
>DATNPS010000081.1:0-9035 GCA_036703095.1 Crinalium sp.
CTGCCCCTCCCTCCAACACATCACTACCGCCACTGCCAATGATGAGATCATCTCCAGCCAGTCCCTGCAAGCGGTTTGCCTCACCATTGCCAATCAGAACATCGCTGCTGGTCGTACCAATGATATTTTCAATATTTTGCAGCAGGTCGGTGCTGCCAAACCCATCAAGCGCCGTATTAGCGGGAATGGAAAGCGGTGGATTCAGGTTAATCACTCCGGCTGTCGTATAGGCGATCGCATCCAGATTGACTACAACGCCCTCTGGAGACGTTTGATAGCTGACCGTATCGCTTCCTGCACCACCATCGATCACATCGTTACCTGCACCACCCAAGAATAGATCGTTGCCATCACCGCCATTCATCAGGTCGTTTCCAGTGCCGCCATCCAGCGTATCGTCACCATTGCCACCGTCTAGGGTGTCATTGCCACCGCGTCCGGCAAGGCTATCATTGCCATCACCCCCTGCCAATGAATTATCGGAATCATTGCCGCCGAGCGTGTCATCCTGTCCAGAACTGATCAGATTCTCAATCGAAATGAGCACATCTCCTGTCGCATCACCACCGCTAGCTGTACCTGCTTGCAGGTCGATCGCTACGCCACCAGAGCCTGTGTAAACTGCGGTGTCAATTCCATCGCCGCCATTCAGGATATCGGCTCCGGCTCCGCCGATTAGCAAATCATTACCAGCTACACCCATAAGGGTATTAGCCTGCTCATTGCCAGTTAACTGATCGTCAAAGCTAGAACCAATGACGTTTTCGATGGCAATCAGGCGATCGAGTCCACCCGAACTGTCGCTTGCTGTTCCGGTTTGTAAGTTAACAGCAACTCCTGCACTATCTCGACGGTAGCTAACGGTATCAATTCCAGTACCACCGTCTAATGTGTCAGATCCAGCACTGCTGATTAGCAGGTCGTTTCCTGCAAGACCAGAGAGCGTGTTGTCTTGTGCGTTACCAATGAGAACATCATCAAAATTAGAACCACTCGCATTTTCCAGGTTAGCGAGGCTATCGGTGTTGCCAAATCCGTCTAATGCACTGCTAGCAGCGATCGCGAAGTTGCCCTCTAGAGCACTCACATCGGCGATCGCACTGTAACTCTGGGTGTCATCCAGGTTCACGACTACACCTGCCGTTGAACTGAGATAAGACACTGTATCAACGTCGGCTCCACCGTCAAGTTGATCGGCTCCAGCATCACCAGAGAGGAGATCATTACCTGCTTCACCAAAGAGGCGATCGTCACCTGCGCCACCCGACACCGTATCGTTACCTGCACCAGCTGCGATCGCATTGTCTGCATCATTGCCAGTCAGGCGATCGTCCAAGCTGGAACCAACAATGTTTTCAATGCTGCTGATCTGGTCGGTGCTGCCACTGCCATCGATTGCGGTTCCGGCTTGCAAATCAACCGTGATACCAGCCGCATCCCGACGATAGCTGACCGTATCAATGCCATCGCCACCCGCCAGAATATCGCTGCCGCCATTGCCAATCAGGAGGTCATCACCACTCAGTCCTTCAATGCGGTTAGCTTGACCATCCCCAATCAACACATCATTATTGTTCTCAGAACCGACGATGTTCTCAACTTCAGCGATCGCATCGGTTGTTCCAAATCCATCCGTTGCAGTGTTTGCAGCGATTGAGAAAGGTGTTTCTAAAATCGCATCTGCGGCGTTGCTATAGGCCGTGCCATCCAGGTTGACTACTACACCCGCACGAGAGGCATCGTAGCGGACGGTGTCGTTTCCGGTGCCACCGAGGATAATATCGTTTCCAATGTCGCCGATTAAATTATCGTTGCCAGCGTCGCCCTGAAGGACGTCATCTCCCTCGCCCCCCTTGAAACTATCGTTGCCGTCGCCACCCTTCAAGACATCGTTGCCGCTTTGACCCAGCAGGCCATCATCTCCCTCGCCGCCTAAAATTGTGTCGGAGTCTTCGCCGCCGTTCAGGATGTCATTGCCAGCGCCACCATCAATGAAGTCGCTACCCGCTAGCCCCAGGATGGAGTCGTTACCGCTGCCGCCCAACAAATTATCGGCACCATCGCCCCCCTTGATGCCGTCGTTGCCGTCGCCACCATCGATCGCATCATCGCCGCCTAATCCTTCCAGGAAGTCATCTCCATCCAATCCGGTCAGGACGTTGTTGCCATTGTCGCCTGTCAAAATATCAGCAAAGAGAGAGCCTTCCAGGTTTTCAATGCTTTGCAGAGTGTCGCTTTCGGCATCGCCACCACTGCCCAACCCGGTAGTGAGATTGACGTTAACCCCTGCTGCCGATTCGACATAGGAGGCTGTATCAATTCCATCTTCGCCAATCAGGGTATCTGCACCGCCGCGCCCCTGAAGAAAATCGTTTCCAACATCAGCCGTGATGATATTTGCCTGACCGTCACCCTGGAGGCGATCGCTAAACGCAGAACCGACAATATTCTCAAATCCTATGACGGTATCCTGGTTGCTAAAACCATCCGTTGCGGTTTGAGCAACCAGATCAACCGTTACCGATTTGGGATCGCGCCGGAAGCTAATGGTGTCTGTTCCCTCGCCACCCACGTAGGTGTCGTTGCCAGCAGTGCTGATCACCAGATCATTACCACCGTTGCCGAGAATCTGGTTGACCTGTTCATTACCAATCAGCACATCGTTAAATTCGGAACCGCTGATGTTTTCCAGGTTAAGCAGAACATCGGTTGTGGAAAATCCATCCTGTCCTGAATTTTGTCCAGCTACAAAAATCGGTTCCAACTCAAGCGATCGCGGTATACCACCAGGTAGCTTTGCGATCGGGGTGCCGCTGATATTGACAACCACACCGCTTGGAGATGTCAGGTAGCCTACGGTATCAATGCCATCACCACCATCAATGCGATCACTACCCGCTTCACCCATCATGAAATCGTTTCCGGCATTGCCCAACATGGCATCGTTGCCATCACCACCGACCATAAAGTCAATGCCATTGCCACCGCTCATGGTGTCATTTCCAGCCTGACCGCGCAGGGTGTCATCATCGTCACCCCCATCTATAAAGTCGCCATCATCGCCACCATCGATCACATCATTGCCTGTGCCACCCAGCAGAGAGTCTATTCCAGCACCTCCCTGAATCTGGTCATTGCCAACCCCCCCTTCGATCGCATCCACCCCCTCTTGCCCGAACAGGCGATCGTTGCCATCTCCTCCATTGAGGCTATCGTTGCCGATGCCACCATCCAGAGTATCGTCACCCTCATCACCGTTGAGGATGTCATTGCCTTCTGCGCCCGTTAGAACATCGTTGCCAATGCCGCCTTCTAGCTCGTCATTGCCAATGCCACCGTTGAGGATATCGTCACCTGCATCGCCAACCAGGCGATCGCTTCCATCTAATCCATTCAGCACATTCGCCTGATCATTGCCGATCAGAATATCGTCAAAGGCAGAACCGTCTAGATTTTCAATATTGCGTAAAACATCTCGCTCGGCATCACCATTCCGACCTCGACCATCGGCCAGGGATACATCAACTGCACTGGGTGAGAGAGTGTAAGATGCTGTATCAATGCCCGTTCCGCCATTGAGAGTATCGCCACCCGCACCCCCAATTAACAGATCATTTCCGGCTTCCCCGTTCAGGTTGTCGTTTCCGGTGCCACCATCTAGCGTATCGTTATCATTGCCGCCAAACAAGACGTCGTTGCCGCTATCGCCCAACAGTAAATCATCACCACCAGAACCACTCAATTGATCGTTACCATCAAGACCGTTCAGAGTATTGGGTTGATTGTCGCCTGTCAGAATGTCGTTCATGAGAGAGCCTTCTAAATTTTCAATTGTGAAAAGGCGATCGCCTGCTGCATCGCCTGTAAAACCCTGACCAATGGCCAGGTTGACAAAAACATCTGTGGGAGAGGTGATGTAGGAAGCAAGGTCAATGCCATCGCCGCCTGTCATGGTGTCTGCACCTGCTCCACCCAGCAAAAAATCGTCGCCACTCAACCCACTGAGGGTGTCATCGCCAGCGAGAGCGTATAGCGCATTGGCTAAGCCATTACCCGTTAAGCTGTCGATGAATTCAGATCCTTCCAAACTTTCAATAGTCTGTAAAACATCTCGCTCAGCATCACCACCCGATCCGCGTCCGGTGGTGAGGTTCACCATGACGCCTGCCGCTGAGGTAATGTAGGAGGCAATATCGTTCTTCCCCTGTGCACCGCGTAGGATGTCGGCTCCTGGGCCACCTAAGATGAAATCATTTCCGTCTCCAGCCGCAAGAACGTTCTCTAGCTCGTTACCAATCAAAACGTCGTCAAAGCTGGAGCCAGTCACATTTTCCATGGCCAGCAGGGTATCTCGCCCACCAAATCCATCCCGTGCCTCGTTCGCATCCAGTTTAATCGTGACAAAACCCAGATCACGCCGATAGTTAGAACGATTGATGCCGATATTGGCGATGTTGATAGTTACCCCAGAGGAATCGCGGTGATAACTGACTGTATCGGTTCCCGTACCGCCATCCATGACATCATCGCCACGGCTGCTAATGAATACATCATTGCGGCTTAATCCTTGCAGATCGTTATTCGCGTCGTTACCAATGAGAATGTCTCGAAAGCGGGAACCTGTTACATTTTCAATGCCACCTGTGAAGGTATCTTTCGTACCAAAGCCATCTTCAGCCGTGCCCGCTGCAATGGTAAACCCTGGTTCGCCATCAGCCTCGCTTTTGTATCTGTTGCCTTCATCCAGGTTGACAATGACACCATCGTTGGCATTTTCATAGGTAACGCGATCGCTTCCTCCACCATCGATCAGGCTATCGTTTCCAGGATCACCCATAAACAGGTCATCACCCGTGCCACCGTCCACCGAATCATTGCCGGAACCACTATTCAGGCTATCGTTACCAGCACCACCAATGACTCTATCATCACCTGTGCCACCTGCCAGCACGTCGTCACCGTCGCCACCCTCGACAACATCCTGATCTGCACCACCATCTAGATCATCGTTGCCACCTGAGCCACGTAATATATCGTTGCCTGATCCACCTCTAGCAAAATCAGCGTTTGGACTGCCAGTAAATTCATCGTTTCCAGGGCTACCGGGAAACTCAATAAAAAATGGGGGCATGATGCGTATTCCTATTTGTAAATGGAATGTATTGAGGAAAAGGCTGCAACAGTGATCTTTGCAATGATTCAGAAATTCATTTCTGTGGCAGTTTCAACTGTTGGGGGACGTAGCCGAGCCACTAACGTCGTGGCTATCCAAACGAAGCCCGCCTTTGCGGACTAACGCCCCCACCATTCCTTCAACTGTGAAGCTGTTGCAATTCTCTAGCCTAGTGTTGCAAACACTAAATTTTGCAACATAGGGGTTTGGGGGCTTCGCCCCCAAGAAGGGGTTTCCACCCCTTCACCCCTTTCAAAACTTATTTGTTGTTGTACTAGAAGATGACGTATGAGCGCATCATCTTGCAGTTTTAGTGCCATTTACGCATCGAATAATGAACAGTGCACATCCCAATGCAAGTGTTCATAGGGTTAAACAGAGGCGATCGCAAGAATTCCGGAGACAGCATTAAAAGAATAGCAAACTGTTCTCGGTTCTACAAGTTAGTTCCGCTCTAGCCAGTAGTTCTCACTATGCAAATCGTTATTTGAGTAATTTTGAGAACAGCTTGAGAACTTCAATAGTGTGATGAGGACATAGTATGGATTGTGATCGAAATCATTTAAGAGACGCGACAAGTTTAATAATTGCTACATCTTTAAGAGAATGAGTTGACTTTAAAGATGGAGTAGACACGAGTGAGCGTGTGATTCATAACTAACATATCCTGTGATCGAAATCATAGAAGCTGAGTGATAAATTTGGGGGCTGAATGGACTCAAAACCGTAAAACTCCCGCCGTTACGGCAATTACGCCTTTATGTAGTTTTTTCACAGCAATCGTTTCGGAAAACCTCTTCTGGAATAGGACATCCCCCTTTGGTATTATCCGCTTGGATGAATTAAGGGTTTCTACTATGACTGACTTAAACACATTGCCATTTATCACAATCGACAACTACACCCTTTCCCTGGGACGCGCGCTTCAATATCTACAAGTTGCCGGAAAACTAACGCCCTTGTTACAGGAAATTGTCGGTTTACATCTCGTATTTGAAACGCTCGAAGCACGGAGTGATGAATTCACCGTAGAGAATGCTGAAATCGAACAGAAAATCATTGACTTTCGTATCCAGGAGCAGTTAACCGATCCACAGCAGTTCCAGAATTGGCTAACGCAACAGGGAATTGAATACAAAACCTTTGTGCAGCGAGTATGGATGACCCTCCGGATTGAACGGCTAAAAGCCGCTCTCGCTACGAGCCAGAACAATAATTTGCCTAATGTGAATCCAGCCGACCTGGAGCAAAGTGAAATCATCCAGAAAAAGTTTCGTGAGTATGTTTTTCAGCAGTGGTTGGTTGAGCGAATGAATGCAGCAGATTTAAAGCTGGCGATCGCTGCATAAAATTTGTAACCCTGACGTAGTAGCATTTGAACAATGAACATGGATTCATTTAATGAGCAATCTGAATCCGTCTGCTTACCGTTAAGGTTGGGCATTTCGTTTATGTGTTCCGAAGACAAATTGCACTGTCGCTTGTGAAGTGCCAACCTCTCACACCAAAGTTTTACCTTATTGCAGATTACGTCCTGCTGCACATCCCATATAGCAGAACGCATCGAAGGAAGTAATTGCAATTCACAAATATTCCAATGATCAGCAGCGTTAGCGCTGTTGAAGCCCCCCATTTTAGGAGTTACATCATGGATTCGATTTTGGGTAATGTTTCCCAAAACCAGGGAACGCTTGGCGTCGATTTGCAGCCCCTTCAGCCTAAGTCGCCCCTGGAACCATTGCAGCATGAAACTACGCTTCAGCCCGGTTTGGTAGATGGTCTGGAGCCAATGAATGGGCCGATCGCTAACTTTTCTGATCTGGAGGTGGTGACACCAAACAATATAGCGATCGCGCCTCTCGCACTCCGTTCTGATCAGTCAGGAGGTGATTTAATCGGAACCACCCAACAGGTAGGAGATGATTCGGCTCAGGTGTTTGCCCTCTCTACAAATGCGGCATCTGCCAATACCACTCCTATTGATCGGGCTGGTGTTACCAATATTGTCACGGCTTTAGCGAATGTAGGCGCAGACTTAGATACAACCGATAAATTTAATAGTACGCTGCCCTTACCTGTCGCATCTGAGTTCAAACAGCCTGTTTCATTGGGTACATTAATCGATCCACAAACGGTGTTAAGCAGCTTGCAACGTGAATTACAGGCTGCACTTCCTGAAAAAGCAACGGTTAATGATCTGGTTAACTTCTTCTCAAATCGATGGAACGGTACAACGATTGGTGATGACGCTAACGAACAGCTACTCAACCCAACACTAGGACAAATCCAGGTGAGTTCTGTCAATCCCGTAGTGACGACTCGCAATATAGATCGAAACACTACGATTACTGAAGTAGCTGTTACATTTACGACTCAACGAAACAGCACATTTAGTATTAGCGACGCACCAGAACTACAAGATCAGCAGCTTGATATTGAAAGTGCAACGAATGTTGCGCTTAACAGCGGCATAACCTTCAAGGCTGTGTTTAGCCTGGGTAGTACCGTATCGTTGAAGATTAACGAATTCTCAGCCCATGTTGATGAGGCCAATTCATCTCTCTCTGACACCACAATGAATGTCGGCGTGTTGGGTGTGACTGCAACAAATGGCGCGATCGACCTGGCCGCCAATGTCAAGGTAAACTTTACCGGAAATGATGATGGCCTTACCGTTGCTGAATTACAGACTCCTATTGCGAACTTAGTAACGCTAAATGCCAGCAGTAGATTGGATGCTAGCTACCAACTGACACCAGAAACAGGTATCACGTCTACTCAAGCTCTCACAGGAACGCTCGATATTGGCAACGGCACAGATTTCATCAACAATCCTGGAATTTTTCCAGTCATGCTACCTGCTAATCTGCGTGACTTTACACGGGTCAATCCTAATGAGTTGCTTCAACCGATGCTGCTCTTTGGTAGCTGGCTGGATAACCTGGACGGTTCATCGCTCTACGCTAAGCCGTTACCCTTTGTCAAAGATGTCACGGTGGGACAGGCGATCGACCTGGGAGGAGCGCTAAGGAATGAAATAACCAATCAGCTTCAGAATTCTGGAGGGTTAGCGAACTTTGCCACCCTTCAAGATATGGTGAACCGGATTTCAACACCGGGCGATCGCATTACCGCCAGCTACAATCCAATTAACGATGAACTCACCTTCCGTGTTGAGGTATTAGCAGATCAGACCGATGGTTCACGTCCCTTAGATCTCAATGTCAACGCGAATGGATTGAATTCAGTTCAGGAGACAGCCAACGTTACGATCGCTCCGGAAGTAGCCCTCGACTTTACCTACGGCATTGATCTAACAGCCCAAACTCAGGCGACGCTGGCTCCGCTATCCACCGAACACCGTCTCCTGCCACAGAACGGTAAGTTGTCTAAAAATGCAGCGTTTCAGGTGCTCTTTGCTGATGGTTCGTCGCGCTTAGTGACCCTGGCACAGAGTGCAACAGCCGACAACACATCTCTCGACAATCTGCGAGCTGATGTACAGGCTGCACTCAGCAATGCCGGATTAGATTTGCGGGTGAGTGTAAGCAACAATGCGCTCACGTTTTCTAGCCCAACGAATCAGCTATTTATTATCAGCGTAGATGATCCCACCAATGCAGCGGTGACGGAGTTGGGATTGCGATCGCCAACCACTCAAATACGTGCAGATCAACCGATCAACCTCACCCCTACAACCGATACCTCTCTTACGCTTACGGTTGGCAATGTCACCAAAACCATTAATGTACCGTCACCTGGTCGCACATCTCTAGTCGATAATCTCAACGCCGCCCTTAAAGCAGCGTTTCCCAACGGAAACGGATCTCTGGTGACAGCTCAATTAGAAACAGAGGTCGCT
>DATNPS010000098.1:0-9957 GCA_036703095.1 Crinalium sp.
CTCCAGATGGGGGTTTTTGTGGCTCCCGGTGCAACGACATTGACCCGAATGTTGCGGGGAGAAAGCTCGTATGCCAGCGATCTCGCTATACCGCGAATACCCGCCTTACTTGCTGCATAGGCTGAGCGCCCAGGACTGCCCACTGAACCAATAACGGAACCGTTCAAGATAATGGAGGAGCCATCGTTGAGCAGTGGCAGTGCGGCTTGGACTGTGAAGAAAACGCTGGTGAGATTGACGCGAATGATGTTCTCAAATACCGCTTCGTCAGTGCTTCCTACAGGGGTTGCTCCAGCAATACCAGCATTGGCGAAGATGATATCTAGACTGCCAAAACGCTGATCAATTTTGCTAAAAAGGTCAGCACGAGCATTAGAGTCGGTTACATCTACGCGGTAGGCAACGGCTTTTGGCCCCAGTTCTGCGGCTGCCGCATCGAGCGTCTGCTGATCTCGGCCCGTAATTGCCACTTCAGCCCCTTCGTGAATGAAGAGTTGAGCGGTAGCAAAACCAATACCGCTGTTTCCTCCCGTAATTAGTGCCTTCTTACCTTCAAGTTTCATAACAATCTCCTTTGAAAGCGGCTGAGTTGCTTCATTAGCAATTTACGAGCTGTTTTGTCGTAGCTAGTGGTGAAATGGTTCACTATCAAAGTCATTGATTTTGCACTTTATTGAAAAACGAATATGCGAATCTTGCATGTTAGGCGATGGTCGAAGCCGTTATGCGCGGATCATGATCGGTACTCATGGAGATTGGTAGCCATGCTTCGATGTCTTGTGCCACTTTCGTAGTGTTGTTTTGGTACATGGCGATCGCATCATTGCCGACGGGCAAATGTAGGGGCGGATGTTCTGTATTGGCGAGTTGAATCATCACCTGAGCCAGCTTTTTCGGATCACCGGGTTGCTGCCCGTGTAGCGCATCGGCTCCACTCCGCATCGGTTCTACTGTTTCCCGGTAATCATCGATGATAGTTTTAGCGGCAACATAGGATTCAGTGCTCAGAAAGTCGGTCGTAAACAGACCGGGAGCCACCGCCGTAACGTAGATACCGAGCGGTGCAAGTTCAACCGCTAGCCCTTTCGAGAGACCTTCGATCGCAAATTTAGTAGACCCATACAATCCCCAACCTGGAACTGCACCGTAACCGAACAAAGACGAAATATTGATGATGTGCCCAGACTTTTGCTGGCGCAGATACGGCAACATGGCACGAGTCACATTGAGTAACCCAAACACGTTGGTGTCATACAGTTTGCGGACTTCGGCATCTGAAGCTTCTTCGATCGCCGTAACCATGCCAAACCCGGCATTATTAACTAAAACATCGATCCGACCAAAACGGTCAGTGCCTTGCTTGACAGCCGCTTGTACCTGGTCTTCTTGAGTGATATCCATCTGCACCACGTAGAGATCTGGGTGGTTGTGTAAAGCTGTGACAAGTTGTTCAGGTTTACTGCGAACCGTCGCCACGACGTTATCACCTGACGCCAGGGCTGCCCTGGCAATTTCCAATCCGAATCCTCTGGAGGCTCCGGTAATAAACCATACTTTCTGCGTTTTCATCTGGTTTGCTGGTTCTTAGGTGTTGCTTGGTGTGCGGATGTCCTTACCGTCCGGGAGCGCGTGTCTTCACTTCCTGGAGCACCCAACCGTTGCCGTCTGGATCGCTGAACGAGGCAAATGAGGCATAATCGCCACGTTTCGGATCGGGACCTGTTACCCGTCCTTCGGTTCCGGCGCGATGGAAGATGCCGCCTGCATCATGGAACACTTCACTCACCTTGACACCGCGATCGACGAGTTCGGCGTGGGCGGCTTCGATGTCGTAAACAATGAGATGTAGACCCTGAACTGAACCCGGTGCGGCGGCTGTGACTCCTTTACCAAAGATGATTGAGCACTCGGAGCCGGGAGGAGTTAACTGTATCACCCGAAAGTCTTCCCCAGTAACAAAGTCGGCGTCCAGCCGCCATCCCAACGTTTTATAAAAGTCTTTGGCGCGATCGACATCGGCAACGGGCAATACCACCACTTCAAGTTTCATGCTTTGACTGTTTACAGAATTGCTACTCATCTTGATCTCCTTACTTGTGTGTCCTAATGACTTGCCGCCGTAATGGCTGCTATTAATTGCTCAACAGTCCAGCGATCGCGATAACGAATCCCTTTAATAAACAAAGCTGGTGCCGTTTCTACTCCACTTTGATGTCCACTCTGAAGGTCTGCAATGATGCGATCGACATGCACTCTTCTAGATAAATCTTGCAAAAATCGGGAAAGATCAAGTCCCAAACGATTTGCATATTCCACCAGATATCCGTTCTCTAACGCTTGTTGATGGATAAAGAGCATCTCATGCATCTGCCAAAACTGACCTTGCACTGCCGCTGCTTCCGCTGCTTCCGCTGCCCGTTGAGCATGAGGATGAATCTCTATTTGGGGAAAATGACGAAAGATAAAACATACATTATTCTCGCCAAAAGAAGGGCTTGACTCTTGTTGAGCAGCTTTAATCAATCGATAGGCGTTTGCGCTTTGAAAGCATTCATAATCTCCATACATGACGAGTACAATACTGGCACTTAGCACACCTTGAATGTGATCCTGAATTGAAGGCGGGACAAACAAGGAATAATGCTCGCGATCGTCAGTCATCTTTCAAACCTGCCAGGCAAACTTAAACCTGCAACTAAGTTACTGTTAGCGTTTGCATGAATTCAATATAGGGAATTGATTTCTATCTGTCGCCCACTAAGAGTCTACAATTCGTGCGATCTGGGGATGCATGAAGCAATCCATCACAAGTGGGAGATGGACTCCGACTAAAGTCGGAGCCTAAATCTCAACTAAAACATAATCTATAAACTGACAATCCCGCGTTTGACACCAACAATGACGGCTTGCATGCGATCGCCAACTCCCAACTTACTCAAAATATGGGTCACATGCGATTTGACAGTGCTTTCGCCAATATTTAAGGCAGTTCCAATGTCTTGATTACTTAATCCCTGCGCCATTAAACGGAACACTTCTAACTCTCGTTCACTCAGGACTGGGTTGTTCATCCGCTCTACCAGTTTCTGCCCTACAACTGGAGAAACATACTGCTGACCACTATGAACCATACGGATCGCATTCAAAAGTTCATTTGGTTTTGCATCTTTAAGCAGATAGCCCTGAGCACCTGCTCGCAATCCTCGATAAATATCTTCATCACCGTCATAGGTAGTTAGCACAATAATTCGAGCTGATTTAAATTCAGCACGAATTGCCGTAATGGCTTCAACCCCTCCCATTCCTGGCATTCGTAAGTCCATTAGGGTGATATCAGGCTGGTGTTCACGATAATGGTCGATCGCCTGTTGCCCGCTCTCTGCTTGAGCAACCACTATCATTTCTGGGTCATAATTAACGATGTTTGCTAATCCTTCTGTAACGAGTGAATGGTCATCGACAATCAGAACCCGAATTCTAGCAGATTGACTCATGGTGTTCACTCCCGGTTAACAGTGACAATAATTTCTGTTCCTTGCCCAGGTTGGCTTTGAATCGCTAGTTGTGCACCAATCCGTTCTGCTCGTTCGCTCATTCCCAACAAACCAAAGCCACCCAGTGATGAGATGCTTCCAATCCCAAAGCCTTGTCCATTATCCTTAATGCGCAAAAGACAATGAGCATTGTTGTACACTAGCTCAATCAAAATTTTGCTGGCATTGGCGTACTTGATGGCGTTTGTTAAGGCTTCCTGCCCAATCCGGAGTAAATGATTCTCGACTTCGGTCGGTAGAGCGTAAACCGTACCCTTGCTTTCGTAGGCTAACGTAGTTTTAGTAGTAGACTGCATTTGGGTTACAAGGCGCTGTAGTGCACTCTCTAACGTACCCTGTTCTAACAGATGGGGACGAAGCGCTATCACTGAGCGACGGGCTTCCGCGAGTCCGATTCGGGCTAATTCATCAATTTTTTCCAACCTTTCCAGATATATCTGAGCAGATCCCGAATCATCTATCAGCATTTGTATTACCGATCCGACATGAAGCAAAACACCCGTAAAAGCTTGCGCCAACGTATCGTGAATTTCTCGTGCCATGCGGTTGCGTTCTTCCAGAATTGAGGCTTGTTCCGCACGCTTACGATCGCTAATATCTGTGATCAGGCTGTAGAATCCTCTCACCTGAGCATTGGCATCAAAATCAGGAATCAAAATAGCACTGATGAAGCGGTTACCGATCGAAAACGGGATCTCTGCTTCCAGGGGTACCGTTTGCCCTGCAAATACCTGGTTAATGTACGGTTCAATTTGTTGATAAACCGTCTCACCCAAAAGTTGGCTAACAGGTTTGCCCAAGATCTCATCACAGCTACGGTTGAACCAGACTTCATAGGCACGGTTGATGAATTGATAGCACCGATCGCTATTAACATAGCTGATGAGAGCTGGGAGAGCGTTGGTGATTAATCGTAGTTCCTGCTCTCGATGACGTAGTTCTGCTTCGCTTTTCTGCAAAGCTGCTGTCCGTTCTCCAACCTGTTGTTCTAAGGTGCGGTTGTAATCGGCCAATAATTGCTCAGATTGTCTACGCTCAGTGATGTCTTGAAATGCAACGATTCCATAAACAACATTACCCTGCTCATCAAAAACAGGTGTGCCCCATACTTCAATTGGAATGGTTGCATTGCTCTGCTGAATATCCATATCATCAATCCTGGTATGTTCACCGCTCAACGCCCGGATGGCTGGCAGTCTCTCTGTCGGATAGATTTGATTCGTTCCGCTCACATAGAACTGATAAACTTTAGCGAGTTGATCGGGGGATACGGCTGGATCAATTGCTTTGCCCATGAGCTGAATTCCCCGTTGATTGGCATAATAAGGGCGTCCTGCTGCATCAACGATGCCAATTCCGACTGGAATCGCTTCTAAAAATTGAGCCATCTGACTTTCGCGCGCGCGGAGCTTTGAGTAGAGTTTGGCATTTTCGATCGCGATCGCGGCTTGAGTCGAGAGTAGCTTTAGAAGTTGCGATCGTTCTGCCGTGAATGCTCCAGTTACCAATCGGTTTTCCAGATACAGCACACCGACAAGCTTGCTTTGATTTAACAATGGCAGGCACAAGACAGATTGAACTTGATGGTGTTGAATGTAGGGATCATTGATGAAATTACCTTTACGAGTTGCATCGTCTAAGAGGATTGGCTCATGAGTTCGGATGACATATTGAGTGATGGATTCAGGTAATCGATCCGCTATCGGTAGTGATTGCAGAACTTTTGCAGTGCAGGACTGCTCACCATTGGTCAGTTCACAAGCCGCTTCGATCGTCCATTGCTCTGCATTTTCTAAAAGCAGATATCCAGTTTGTGCACCGGCATTTTCAATCAGTATCTGCATCAACGAACGAAGTAGCTTTTCTAGCTCAATCTCACTTGAAATCGCTTGAGATGCTTTCATCACTGCCGCTAAATCGAAAGCAATCAATGAAGGATTAGAAGTCGTTTCAGCAGTGGTGGAGATTGGCACGGGAACCACATTACGCGGAGGAAAAAACTGGGAATAGCGAGTCTCCAAATCTTTGGATTTTGCGATCGCCCCCCATCGCTCATAGCAGTAATGGGCTTCCCTCATATAAAGCTGAGCAAACCTTTCTCGACCACGAGCCAGGTAATGTTTGGCAGCTAACTCATAGCCTAAGGCTTCTTCTTGCAGATACTCGTTTTCTTTCGCACCTTGAATGGCTTGTTCGTAAAACTCCTCTGCCTCAAAAAACCGCCCCAACACTCGTGCTTTCTCTGCCTCGACTAACTGAAATTTATGCAAAAAATTCATTGGAGCATGGTGCGCCCATTTCTGCATCTTCTCCTGGTTGGCGTTAACACGATTTAACCAGGTTTCTTTTTCAGAGTTGGAAGCATCTGCCCATAAACTTAGAAATATGAGGGAGTCATAGAAATGAAAGATAGCGACAGAGATGATTGCTGTGGCTGCGCCTAAATACGGCTCTGATAAAGTAGCTGCTTGTACCGCTTGCTCATACTCTCCAAACAGGTAGCATAGAATCAGCTTATTTAAGTAAAAGTAGTGAAGACTAGTGCCATCCTTGACTGCGATCGCTCCTGAGAGCGCTTGCTCTTCGTCATAGAGAGAACCCACTAAGCGGCTTGTATGTTCAGATTGACCTCGCAGGTTCAGAATCGTTTGTTGCAACATGGCTAGCCAGATGGAAGCAGTCTCTCGTCTAATCTGATGGGTGGCTTTCCGATAAGTTGCTGTTTGTTGTTCCAGTTCTGTCAGTTCCTGTCCTGCAAAAAAGGGGTAATAACAAAGGCTAAATGCACAATAACTCGCAAACTCAAACTCCCCGCTTTCTATACCGCTTTGATAAGCTTCCGCTAAACTAAGGAATGTCTCTTTCAGGTGATCTTTCCAGTGGATGATATGAAAATTCACCATAAACAGTGCTTTGCAGTTAACTCTCTTGTGACTTAATCGCTTCGCTAAATTTAAGGATAGTTTGCCAAATCGATAGCCCAGTTCAAGGTCTTGTACCACTCCACAGAGCATCATGCCGTAAGCAGCATAACCAAGCAGCGACCAGACAGCATTTCCGTAGGCGATCGATAAATTCACCATCTCGCACACAATCAACACCATCAAAGCAGGTGTCACGTTAAAAGCCGCACCTATTGTGCTGACTAAAATATAGATTGCTGCCAGTGGCACAGGTTCAGCCATCTCTGGCAGATCAATCAAATCTTCGATTTCCCGTCCAGCGAATCGTGAAGCGGTGTCCTCTAGTCCTGCTTGAACATCTAATTGGCTAGGAACTTCCACTAGATCAATTCCCAGCAGTCGCAGCACTTCCAGTCCAGTTTTTAGAGCTTCTTTCGGGTTGCCCCGCGATAGCCATGCTTGAATCCTGCTATCGTAAGCCTTCACTGTGTCTAGCCCTGTCTTCGCATGGCTGAGCACTGCTTCTACAAGCTGCTCCATTTCGCCATAGTGACCACCGAGGTAGGCTGCCTCTGCGGCCTCTGAGTGCAATGCCAAAGTCAGGGTATACTGGCGCTGCCAACTCTCGACCTCAAGGAGTTTCAACCCTGTATTGAAATAGTTGAACGCAGCTTCATAAGCCGTTGCTGCCAACGCTTTCTGACCTGCTTGCAAATTCAGGTTGGCAATCTCATTCCGCTCAGATTGCTCAGTGATTAACTCAGTTCCATAATCCAGATGGTCAACAATTTCAAATAACCGCTCTGCGAACTGTTCTGGCGATGTCTTTTCCAGTAAATTGCGACCGATTTGCAGATGTATCCCTTGTCTCTGCGACGCATCGATGAGAGCATAGGCAGCCTGCTGGACGCGATCGTGCAAGAACTTATACTCTTGAATCAACAAATTCTCGTCTAATTCAGAGTTAGGCTGAACCAGCCCAGCTTGAATAGCGGCTAACAAATCCTGAAAAACTATTTTAGGCGATTGCTTAACGACGATCGCTAACGTCTCCAGATCAAATTCAGATCCAACGCAGGCGGCTAATTGAAGCAGCTTCTGAGTGCTTTCTGGCAGTTTTCTCAACTTGCTCAGCAGCAACTCTACGACATTATCAGTAATATTCTGAGCTTCAATTCGAGCAATGTTCCACTGCCAGCTTCGCTGTTCAGGATTAAAGCTTAAGAGACTTTCACTGTACAACGATCGCAGAAATTCGCCCACAAAGAACGGATTGCCTTCGGTTTTGTGCAACACTAACCTGGCGAGAGTAGCAACAGCATCAACATTTTGATGTAGCGTCTCGGCAATCAACTGATTCAGTGGTTCCAGCGTTAGGGGTGCTAGAACGATTTTATGAGGCACTACTCCTTGCTTTCGCAAGTTCTCCAATGACAACGCTAATGGATGGACTGAAGTGACTTCATTGTCTCGATAAGCTCCAATTAGAAACAGCGATTGCGTTTGCTCATCGAGCAGCATCAGTTCGATTAATTTCAGCGTCGCAGAATCAATCCATTGCAAATCATCTAAAAAGATGACCAGTGGATGATCTTTAGCACAAAACACCCGAATGAACTGCTGAAAGACTCGATTAAAGCGATTTTGCGCCTCCGTTGCCCCAACTTCGGGTATGGGTGACTGCTTGCCAATAATTAACTCAACTTCAGGAATGACATCAATGATGAGTTGCCCGTTAGTTCCTAACGCTTTTAACAGGCGCGATCGCCACTGTTGAACTTGTTGATCCGGTTCACCTAGCAGTTGCTGCACTAGTTGTCGTAAGGCATCCACAATTGCACTGTAGGGGATGTTGCGCTGCAACTGGTCAAACTTACCTGAGATGAAATACCCACGCTTTGCTGTAATCGGCTTGTAGAGTTCCTGCACTAAGGCTGATTTGCCAATACCAGAATAGCCACTGACTAACATCATTTCAGAAGACACAGAGGCGTTCTCGCTCTTTGTATCGTCCTGTCTTCCTGTCCTCGTGTCCTCTCTCCCTGCAACTCTCTCAAACGCTTCTAATAATTCTGAGATTTCTTTCTCTCGACCATACAGTTTTTGGGGAATCTGAAATTGATCGGAAACATCTTGCAGACCCAGTTGAAAGGGATTAATTTGACCACTTGTTTTCAGTTGATCAGCACAATCCTCTAAATCCGCTTTGATGCCCCAAGCACTTTGATAGCGGTCCTCGGCATTCTTCGCCATCAGTTTCACAATAATGTCTGAAACTGGTTTGGGAATTTTAGGATTCAGTTCACATGGGGGGATAGGGGGTTTGGCAAGATGACAATGGACGAGTTCCAGGACATCCGCTGTCAGAAACGGTACTTGTCCGGTGAGTAATTCATAGAACGTTACGCCAAGCGAGTAAAAATCGGTGCGATAATCGATCGCCCGATTCATCCGTCCGGTCTGCTCTGGAGAGAGATAGGCGAGGGTGCCCTCTAATAAATGCGGATTTTTGAACGTTTGATTAGTGCGGTTGAAGCGAGTGGCAATCCCAAAGTCGATAATTTTAACAACACCTGTATCGGGATTAAGAACAATATTTCCAGGATTAATATCTTTGTGAATAACATTCGCAGAGTGGATTCTGCCAATAATATTTACAAGGTCGATCGCCAACCGTAAAAAGTTGGTTAAAGACATCGGATAAAAGTTTGGACAATTTCGCATCCACCATTCGATAGATTCTCCACCAAAATCTTCTAGAAAAATGATGAGTGTTCGTTGATAATCCTGTTGGCTATAAGCTTTAACCACACCCTCCAAATTGAGGGAGCACGTAATTTCATATTCCTGCCTGTAGCGCGTTAATTCTTGGGAAGAAGGATAATCCTGCTTAAGCTGTTTGATGACGACCGCTCGGCCATCTGCTTCTCTAACACCTCGATAGACCAGAGATGCTGAACTCTCATAGATTTTGCTTTGGGCTGTGATTCCGGTTGGCACACTCATAAAACTCCCGCACAATCAATGCCATGAGCTATGCCAACAATTATATCGGCTCAAAAGAATTGCGAAAGTTAAGGCAATTCAACAAATCAATGAGATCGTTGATTAAGCTTATAGAAATGACTGGTGGATTATAGCGAGGGCAGGACAATGCCACACCACAGTATGGTATGCACTACTGCAAACGGGATAATCGGGAACAATATTGATTCCCTGCTGGCTTCTTTTACAGGTGTATATTGGAGCTTCTTGAATAGATTGGTTCTGGGTGTATTTCGAATATGAAATATCAAGATTTACAGCCATCTTTAACCGTTCAAGAGCTGGCTGAAGCGCGATCGCTCCACATTCAACAGCGTGCTGTACGGCACAATAAAATTCATGCAGTCGGGGATAGAATGGGATGAGGGAACGTAGTTTAGGAAGAGAATCACCCGCCCAATCCAATCCTGATTCAATTAAATGACAGGCTTCCTGATAGCCGGGAAGATGTGTTG
>DATNPS010000130.1:0-6357 GCA_036703095.1 Crinalium sp.
TCGCCCGGTTTTGCGTGCGCGACGCGCACGCAAAACCAGGCTTTTAGGAGAGTTGCGCTTCGCGCAACTCTCCTAAAAGCCCATTCGTCAACTTCACGTTCACGTTAAGCACTGGCTTTCGTCTGGTCTTTTTGAGTTCGATTTAATCCACTCAAAAACATCGGTACAAAGCGTTCCATAAACGCCTTTGGATCACGTTGCCATGCGCGTTGTGCGACGTTAAAGCGAGTCACCTGTAAATCGGGAGCCAGGAGCGTTTGGGGCAATCGCTCAATGAGATATTGAGGACGCTCCCAAACGGGTAGAGTATTGGCAATATCCAACAGGTTGCTGACTCGGCGTAACTCCGCACCAAGCGTGATGTCCATACCCGACTCAAATGCGGCTTGCTCGATCGCAGCATACTTGCGCTTAGCCAGATCAACCTTTTGCCGATGCTCTGGGCTTTTATCCGCCATCTTGCCCAGCCAACGGTTGCCCCAGCGAACATGCCCAGCCTCTTCAGGCAGAATACGCTCAATGGTTTCGCGGATTTTGATCGATTCCTCCGTTTGAGGAGCTTTCTTCAGAGCATAAATATGAGCTGAAAAATACTCACAGCCGCGCTTTTCAGTGACATTGATAGCCGCGAGTGAGGAAATCAGAAAATCATCCAGGCTGTCTGAATCTTCAGGACGGCCATAATCCAAAAGCCGCTCAAATTCGTCAATATATGACGAACCGGGAGGCGTTCCCACAGGTGCATCTAACTCGACCAACAGGTCAGTTAGCCACATTGCATGACGCGCCTCGTCCGAAATATGACGCGACAAATCTCGAATCAACTCAGGCGATCGCCCATCCAACAACTCAATCAAATCAGTTAAATCTTTGCAGCTCCGCTGTTCGCTATAGCGATAGCGATTGAGGGTTAGGAGGTGGATTTCGCGATCGCGCACCACTTGCTGAAGCACATCACGGGCACTCAGCGTTCCAAAAGAGCTTTGAAGTTTGCGAGGGTAAACAACGGTCATACGAGCGTAGAAAAATGTTGCATTTTGTAAATTTTCCTCATCCTAACGCACCTTCTAATCTCCCAACCGGGGAATAGTCAGGAAGTAGAAGAAGCAGGCTGTAGGTAATGTAGGGTATTGGGAGAGAGTGCGAGGGACAAGGGAGATGGGGGATGGAGGATGGGGGAGATAGAGGAGATGGGGAAGATGGAGAACATTTATCCCACCTTCCCCACCTTCCCTATCCACCCCACCTTCCCCACCTTCCCGAACACCCAATACCCAACACCTAACACTCAGCACCCAAACTCACCTGCCTATGTCAATCAAAAATCTCATCTCAATCGGTTTGCTGATTTTTATTCCGATTTCCATCGCGGCTGAACAACTGGAATGGGGAGCGCTGACTGTGTTTATCACCTCAGCGATCGCCATTGTGCCCCTGGCTATCTGGCTCAGCACGGCCACTGAAGAAGTAGCGGTTGTGGCAGGCCCCTCCATCGGTGGATTGTTGAATGCTGTGTTTGGTAACGCGACAGAACTGATTATTGCCCTTGTTGCTCTCAGGTCTGGACTCATTGACATCGTCAAAGCCAGCATTACCGGAACCATCATCAGCAACCTGCTGCTGGTCATGGGATTGTCAATGTTTTTGGGGGGCTTGCGCTATAAGGAACAGGAATTTCAGCCGATTGTGGCACGGGTGAATGGGTCTACGATGACTCTGGCCGTCACAGCGATGGTGGTTCCTGCCATGGTCGTGTACACCTCTCAAGGGGTGGAGCAAAGTGCGATCGAGGGGCTATCCATTGCTGTGGCACTCATCCTCATCGGCGTCTACGCAATGACGCTTCTGTTTTCCTTGAAGACCCATAGCTATCTATATGAGGTCGGGTTAGCCGACTTAGAAGAAAGCAATTCTCACACACCGACAGAACCAGCTCACAAACCAAATCTCTGGCTCTGGATGGGCGTTCTAGCGATTTCGACGATCGCAGTCGCGTTTGAATCCGAGATTTTTGTCGGTGCCGTTGAAGAGGCCACTCAGGGACTAGGCTTGACGCCACTTTTCACCGGGATTATTCTCTTACCACTGGTCGGTGGTGCCGCTGAATATGTCACAGCCGTGCGAGTCGCGATTAAAAACAATATGGACTTATCCGTATCGGTCGCGATGGGTTCCAGTTTGCTGGTCGCACTACTGGTTGTTCCTATTCTCGTTCTCGTTGGCAAAGCAATCGGGCAACCCATGGATTTGAACTTCAACCCGTTTGAAGTGGTCGCTGTTGTCGTAGCGGTAGCGATCGCCAACCTGATCAGCCTGGATGGGCGATCTAACTGGTTAGAAGGAGTCCTCCTCCTGGCCACCTACGCCGTCCTGGGAGCCGCTTTTTACTTTCATCCTGCTTAGCAGGAGCTAGCAGCCAGGAGTCAGGAGTCAGGAGTCAGGAGCCAGGAGTCAGGAGATACAAGGAAGATGAGGTGTTGGGTGTTAGGTGTTAGGAAGACAAAGAAGCACATCCTTTCCCACCCTCCCTATCTTCCCCATCTCCGCCACCTTTCCCCCGTCCTTACCCCCTCCCACCCAACACCCCAACACCCAACACCCAACACCCGATTCCCTTCACTCAATGACCACCAAAAATCTAATCTTCACCATCCTGCTCGTATTTGTTCCCATCTCGATCCTGGGTCACTTCCTGGAATGGGGTGCCCTTCCGGTATTCATAACGGCCTGTCTCGCCATCCTGCCGCTTGCCGCCTGGATGGGAACGGCCACCGAAGAAATCGCGGTTGTTGTCGGCCCATCCCTCGGCGGCCTGCTCAACGCGACATTTGGCAACGCCACAGAATTAATTATTGCGCTGGTCGCGCTCAAGGCTGGGGTTGTCAATGTCGTGAAAGCCAGCATTACAGGTTCCATTATTGGAAACTTGCTGCTGGTGATGGGCTTTTCAATGCTGTTGGGTGGACTGCGGTTTAAGGAGCAAAACTTTCAATCGACTGTCGCCCGGATCAACGCCTCTTCGATGAACCTGGCCGTGATTGCCATGCTGCTTCCCACCGCCGCAAACTACACCACACCAGACGGCATCGATCCCCTAACGCTGCAAAAACTGTCGGTCATCGTCGCTGTTGTGTTGATTGTGGTCTATATTCTGACCCTGCTGTTTTCCATGAAAACGCACAGCTATCTTTACGATGTAGGAGTGGCCGAAGAAGAGGAAGACGGATTTGCCAGCCCAGGCCATAAACCCAACCTATGGCTGTGGTCTGGCGTCTTGCTCGTTGTAACCGTGATGGTGGCGATCGAATCTGAACTACTGGTCGAAGGGCTAGAAGAGGCCACCAAACAGCTTGGTTTAACTGAACTGTTTACAGGCGTCATTCTGTTACCCATCATCGGCAACGCGGCTGAACACGCGACAGCTGTCGTTGTCGCCATGAAGAACAAAATGGATTTATCGGTTTCAGTAGCGGTCGGCTCCAGTTTGCAGATCGCCCTGTTTGTGGCTCCGGTACTGGTGCTGGCAGGGTGGTTTATGGGTCAGCCAATGGATTTAAGCTTTAACCCATTTGAATTGGTTGCGGTTACAGTTGCCGTTCTGATTGCCAATTCTGTCAGTTCAGACGGGCGATCGAACTGGCTAGAAGGAACGCTATTGTTGGCCACGTATCTAGTGCTGGGTGCGACTTTCTACTTCCATCCAGTGATTGAAGGAATTGGATAACGATCGTGAATTTAATGAAACTCGAAACTTAATTTTTGAAAGCGCGGCTGAGTCGCACTTTCAAAAATTAAAAACTTGGTTTAATTCGTTCAAGATTCTATAGCAACCGTTGAGATGGTTAGGACAGGGGGTATGGGGGCTGCGCCCCCAGCCAGGGGTTCCACCCCTGCACCCCGTCCTAACTAACCCCTCGATTGCTATAAGTGTTTATCAAAAAGCAGAGGGAGTGCGATCGCCAATTGCACTCCCTCTGCTTTTTGTAACTCGATATCATAACCACTAAAATTTAGATGAGACGACGAACGCCCTTTTGCCTGAACCATGACCCTAGAAACGCCTGTTGAATTTCAAGATTACTTTGATGTCGTTGTGGTTGGAGCCGGACATTCTGGCTGTGAAGCGGCATTGGCAGCGGCGCGACTGGGCTGTCGAACACTTATGCTCACCCTGAATCTAGACAAAATCGCCTGGCAGCCCTGCAATCCAGCCGTGGGAGGGCCAGCCAAATCTCAGTTGACTCATGAGGTCGATGCACTGGGTGGCGAGATTGGCAAAATGGCCGATCGCACCTATTTACAGAAGCGCGTGCTGAATATCTCGCGAGGCCCTGCCGTTTGGGCACTGCGAGCGCAGACTGATAAGCGCGAATACGCGGCTGTGATGAAGGGCATTGTCGAAAATCAGGAAAACCTGAGCATTCGGGAAGGCATGGCCACCGACCTGATTTTGGGCCAGAACGACGAGGTAATTGGAGTTCAAACCTACTTTGGAGCCGCGTTTCAATGTAAGACGGTGGTGCTGACGACAGGAACCTTTTTGGGCGGCATCATCTGGGTTGGCAACAAATCAATGCCTGCTGGACGAGCAGGGGAATTTGCTGCCGTAGGACTGACCGATACCCTCAATCGCCTGGGGTTTGAAACCGGGCGGCTAAAGACCGGAACTCCCGCGCGAGTGGATAAGCGATCGGTAGACTATAGCAAAATGGAACCCCAACCCCCGGACGCCGAGGTGCGCTGGTTTAGCTTTGATCCCGAAGCCTGGGTTGAGCGCGAGCAGATGAACTGTCACCTCACCCGCACGACGGCAGAGACGCATCGTCTCATTCGCGAAAATTTGCATCTATCTCCTGTCTATGGTGGCTGGGTCGATGCCAAAGGGCCGCGCTATTGCCCCAGTATCGAAGACAAAATTGTGCGATTTGCCGATAAAGAATCGCACCAAATTTTCATTGAGCCAGAAGGCCGAGATATCCCAGAGCTGTACATTCAAGGCTTTTCGACAGGTCTGCCAGAAAACTTGCAGCTGCAACTGCTGCGATCGCTCCCCGGTTTAGAATCCTGCGTCATGCTGCGCCCCGCCTACGCCGTTGAGTATGACTATCTTCCGGCCACGCAGTGCTACCCCACGATGATGACCAAGAAAGTCGAGGGACTGTTCTGCGCAGGTCAGATCAACGGCACCACAGGCTATGAAGAAGCCGCCGCCCAGGGCTTTGTCGCCGGACTCAATGCCGCTCGCTTCGCCAAAGGTCAGGAGATGGTCGTCTTCCCGCGTGAGCAAAGCTATATCGGTACTCTGCTGGACGATCTGTGTACCAAAGATCTGCGCGAACCCTACCGGATGCTGACCTCCCGGTCAGAATATCGTCTGCTGCTGCGCTCGGACAACGCTGACCAGCGACTTACCCCACTGGGACGGGAATTAGGGCTGATTGGCGATCGCCTTTGGGAACTCTTCACCCGCAAGCAAGAACAGATTGCCGCCGAGAAAGAACGTCTGCACGAGACCCGCGTTAAAGAACATGATCCGCTAGGCAAGCAAATCTTCGCCGATACCCAGCAAGCGATTAAAGGCTCCATTACGCTGGCCGACCTATTGCGCCGACCGGGATTCCATTACGTCGATCTCGATCGCTACGGGTTAGGCAATCCATCCCTGAATCAGGCCGAACGGGAAGGCGCAGAAATTGACATTAAATATGCCGGATATCTCCAGCGGCAGCAGAATCAAATTGACCAGGTCGCCCGCCAGTCCCACCGTCCGCTTCCCCCCGACCTGGATTACGCCAGCATCAGCACCCTCTCCAAGGAATCCAGAGAAAAACTCGCCAAAGTAAAACCGCTCACCGTCGGACAAGCCACCCGGATTGGCGGCGTCAACCCCGCCGATATCAATGCGCTGTTGATTTATTTGGAAGTGCGATCGCGCCAAACTCCTGCCCAAGCTCTATAAGGCGTGTTAAGTGTGCATCATCCGCACCCCCAACAACGTGAATTCGACAAATGTGCAAAAGGGTGCCCCGCGCGATGCTCAGTGCACCCTTTTACACCATTTCAGACGCGCGACGCGCGTCTGAAATGGTGCTATTGAATTCACGTCCAATACGTAAACACCCGAATCGCAGGCAATGCGAAGCGCTTTATCCGACAAACCATTAACGCCTTGCGGAAGGGGTTTGGGGAGCGCCGCTCGCTCCCCAATGGGGGTCTGGGGGAAGCCCCCAGAGAGATCTACTACTCAGCAACCATAGCTCCAAGGAACAGAGCGCGGTTGATCAAAGGCAATATAGCATCGCCATAAGCGATCGCCCTTTACTATGACGTAATAGACTCTTCCGCAAGATTCGATTG
>DATNPS010000155.1:0-22338 GCA_036703095.1 Crinalium sp.
ATCAACAAACTATCTCCGGCCACGGGAGCAAATGTTCAGACCTACTTGACCCAGCAACCAACCACCACCGAAACCTACGCCATTAAGTGGGATGGCGAATGGCAGGTCACGTATGAAGTGTTCCGCGACTTGGGAATTGCGTTTGCCGTTGTGCTGGTGCTGATTTATGCGCTGGTCGTCGGTTGGTTCCAGTCGTTTACCACACCGCTCGTGATCATGGCCGCCATTCCCTTCTCACTGATTGGCATTATGCCTGCTCACTGGCTGATGGGTTCATTCTTCACAGCAACCTCCATGATTGGCTTCATCGCCGGAGCCGGAATCGTGGTGCGGAACTCGATTATTCTGGTCGATTTTATCGAACTGCGCCTGAAAGAAGGGATGCCATTAGAAGAAGCAGTTATTGACGCTGGAGCCGTTCGGTTTCGCCCGATGCTCTTAACCGCAGCAGCCGTCATCGTCGGATCAGCCATCATTCTGGCCGATCCCATCTTCCAGGGCTTAGCGATCTCGCTAATGGCAGGCGAAGTTGCGTCCTTGCTGCTATCGCGATCGGCAGTTCCCATCCTGTATTACAAACTCTGGCGAAATCGCAAAGGCAAGCAATCCCATCCAGCTATTGAAACCTCTAAAGCCAGTGCTTTGGATAGATCCGACCCGGTACAACACTACTAAAGATCAGCGTACACAGCACAATCACAACTGAACCCACCAAAATCGGGGTGAACACATAATCCCAGGACGCGTGAGTCAACACACCCAACAGAGCAACGGCCCCAGCGGGAGGATGAACCGTGCGAGTTAGCTGCGTCAGCTTAATCGTCGTCGCAACGGCGATCGCCATCACCCACGGTGCCGTTCCAAACAGTTGCACCAGCATCACACACACGATCGCCGCAATTAAATTACCCCCAATCACGTTGCGGGGTTGGGCCAACGGGCTATCAGGCACACCAAATACTAAAACGGCGGTTGCTCCTAATGGAGCTGCGATAAACGGATGAGCCGTTTGAGCCGTTAAATAAGCCAGCGTGGCAATTCCCAGAAAAGCGCCGACCCACGACAGGAGGATGTGCTGAATGGAGAACTTAGGTTGATGATGAACGTGCCCCCACTGAATCGTCAGGAGACGTTTGGACGATTTAATAGAAGATCTAATCGAAGAGGCGATCGCTTTCCTAAATGTGTTTCTACCAGAAGGAGCGATCGCTTTCCTAAATGTGTTTCTACCAGACGCTTTAAACTTCGAAGAATTTTGCATCGTTTAACTGACCTAAGTTGACCCAAAGAGCATCTGCGCCCCGAATGCCTATCACTAGCTCAGGAACGCTTGATTACGTTTGTATTGAGTAAATTTATAAACCTTAAACAAAAGTCAGGATATCTTAACAATCTTCTCCAAGTCAAGATTTTTGGTATACAAAAATACAGAATTATTCTCTACTTTATTTTTCGATGGGATTTTTTGTCCTTCAGCAAGCGTGGAGACGGTTACAACAGGGGTGTAGGGACTGCGCTCAGCTAGGGATTCCCCCCCTGCACTCCGTCCTAATTAAGGAGATTTCCGAGAAACAACATACCTGTATAGGATGGGTAAAGCAAAGCGTACCATTCGTCAGAGCTTTGGGATGGGCACGGGCAAAAGGGGTTTGCCCATCCTACGATTCAACTACTAAGGATCATGAATAAACTAAAACCAAATTTTTAATTTTGGAAAGCGCGGCTGAGCCGCGCTTTCCAAAATTAAGTTTCGGGTTTTATTAAATCCACGATCCTAAGCTGAAATGATTTTTATTTACAAAGTACTAAGTTAGCGATCGCGTTCACCAACTCCGCCGGATCAAACGGCTTGGCTAAATGAGCCTGAAAACCCGCTTTGTAGGCAGCTTGACGATCTTCAGACCGCGCATATGCCGTTAATGCTACCGCTGGAAGTTGACCACCCTGTTCTGGAGGCAAATCTCGAATAGACCGCAATAACGTATAGCCATCCTCTTTCGGCATACCAATATCGCTAATCAGAACATCAAATCGGTCTGTTGACGTAGAATTCTTTAGCGCGGCTAACACATCTCCAGCATTAGCAAACGCCACCACCTTAGCCCCGGATGCCTGAAGGATTTGAACCAGCAATTCGCGGGCATCTGCTTCATCATCAACCACTACAATCGTCAAATCCTTCAAAGGAGCATGTGTATCCAAGGATGGCTCCTGAGGGGGTCGCACAGAAGATTGGTATTTCTGATTTGAATTGGGCCGATTGGTTTTGATCGGCAGTCTCACTGTAAAGGTTGCACCCTTCCCTTCCCCCGTACTGCTGGCATAGACCGTCCCGCCATGCAGTTCAACCAAATGACGCACGATCGCCAGTCCTAACCCCAACCCACCATAGGAGCGAGTAATCGAATTATCCGCCTGCCGAAACCGCTCAAACACATACGGCAAAAACTCAGCACCGATTCCCTTACCCGTGTCGGAGACAGTGATTTGAGCATAGCGAGAGGACGGTAGGAGAGATAGGGAGGGTGGGGAAGGTGGGGAAGGTGGGGAAGTCAGCAAACCTCCCCTATCTCCCCTATCTCCTCCATCTCCCCCATCTCCATCCTCCTCTGCCTCCACAAGTTCCAGCCTTACCTCCACTCGGCCACCTTTCGGTGTGAATTTAATCGCGTTGGTCAGCAGATTCCAGATCACTTGCTGAAGGCGGTTGCCATCCCCATAAATGGAGCCTAACGTTGAATCAATCGAGGACTGGAGACGAATATTTTTTGCATCAGCCGCCGGACGCACGGTATCTAGCGCAGATTCAATCACCGCATCCAATGAGATTGGCATAATTTTGAGCTGCAATTGCCCGCGAATAATGCGTGAAACATCGAGGAGGTCTTCTACCAGTTGCGTCTGCATCCTGGCATTGCGCTCCACCGTCTCTAGCGCACGGGTCGTTGTCTCTGCATCCAGTTCACGAGTGCGCAGCAGCGTCAACCAACCGAGCATCGCATTGAGAGGCGATCGCAGTTCATGAGATAGCGTAGCCAGAAATTCATCTTTAATTCGGTTAGCCGCTTCAGCATCGGCTCGTGCTGCCTGTTCCGCTTGTAGCAAGCGATTGCGTTCCTCTTCGGCCTGTTTCCGTTCCGTAATATCAAAATTCACCCCAATCATTCGCAAAGGTTGGCCATCATATCCCTGGAGCAGCCTGCCTTTTCCAGCCAGCCAGCGGGTCGTACCATCGGGCCGGAGGATGCGAAATTCAATATCAAAGCTGCCGCCTTGCTCTAACAGAGTGGTGAGCGATCGCTTCAGCTTTAGTAAATCATCAGGATGAACCCGATTAAAGAAAGTATCTTGATTCAACGTCACTTCATCCGGATTGATGCCAAATAACTGATACTGGCTGGCATCCCAATATTGCACATTGGATTGCATATCCCATTCCCAGGCACCCATCTGTCCAGCATCCAGAGCTAAGCGCGATCGCTCTTCACTTTGGCGCAGGATTTCCTCAGCATGTTTCCGTTCAGTGGTGTCTCTAAAATAAACAGCCAGTCCTTCAGAGGATGGATAGGCACGAATTTCAAGCCAACGCTGAAACTCATCTGAATAGCCTTCAAATGCGACTGACGTTTGCTGTTCTATCGCTTCTTGGAACTTTTGATAAAAAACATTTCCTTTTCGTTCAGGGTAAATGTCATTCCAAACATGTTTTCCCAATAATTCTTCTCGCGATCGCTGCAACAAGTGTTCAGCCGCATCATTGACATAGCTATATCGCCAATTACAATCGAGTGCAACAAATGCATCTGTGATACTTTCAAGAATCGCAAAAATTCGTTTGTTAGCGGCTAGCAACGCATCTTCAGCATGTTTTTTCCCCGTGATGTCTTCATGCATTAACACCACTTCTCGAATGTGACCTGATTCATCTTTGATTGGATAAATATGAGCCTGCACCCATCGCTGCACTCCAGATTGAATAGGTCGATCTGGGAAGGTTTGATTCACATCGTATTGACTGGATGGAATCGCAGCCGCTTCACCTGCAAAGGCTCGCTGAATGTAGGGCATAATGCCGCTACGCACTAGCTGTTGATCCTCCAAAATATTGTAATGGCTCAGGTCGTCTAGCTTCAGATTCCACAAGTCTTTCCATGCCTGATTCACTTGAACAGTTTTACCATCCGCCGCAAGAATTTGAATACTCATGGGCGACTGCTCAATTAACATGCGAAATCGAATTTCATTGCGTCTGATTAATTCTTCTGCCTGTCGGCTTTCAGTAATATCGATCGCAACACCACCGACTAACATTTTTTCTCGTTCAAGCCGAATGGGAAATTTATATACTAAAAACTCGCCCATCGTTCCATCAGAACGCGGAGCAGGCTCAATAAATTCAATTACACGATTTTCGTTAGCTACGGTTTGAATATTGGCCAGAAACTGATCGGCAATCTCAGCCTCATAAACTTGATGAACCTGCTGACCGACTACATCATTGACCAACCCAAACATTCGATTATAGGTATCATTGACATATACGATGCAGCCGTTCGCATCCGTAATCCAGGCCGAAGCTGGATTGTGCGCCATAAATGTACGAAACCGCTCTTCACTCTCACGCAGGGCTTGCTCAGATTGGCGCAAGTCAGCTAATGTTTGTTCAAGCAGGATACGCGCTTGAATTTGCGATCGCGTAATGCCAAACAGCACCAAACTCAAGATGCCCCCAACTACCGCACTTCCCAGTATCCATCCGCTTTCTGAGTTCACTTTTAGCTTGGCCTGCCCAGGTAGCTGGATGGGAGCTATCTCAGCATTCAGCTGAGACGGTTGAGCCATCTGCCGCAATCGAACCTGCTCTCCTGTCCGCACAGACAGCGCGATGGACGTGGTAGCGATCGCCGTCAGCAGCAAACTCCCTACAAAAACGACATAGGGAAGAGAGGCTTGCGGAGTTCGGCTAGCAGTTGGGGGCAGTTTAAAGGTCATGGTATTCGCAAGCAGTAGCTCAAATATAATCAGGCGATCGCTTTAATCGACTAACTGTAAACGATGCAGTCAGGCGATCATCCGTTTCGGTTAAGCTACACCTGTAAAATGCTTGAGCAACCGTCATGACAATCGTTCCCCACGTTAAGAATGTTATAGACTAAATAACACCTTAGACGCAGGTAGACGGCCAGGTACATGTACCCAAAGATATATTTAGGAATGTGGAGTTATTAAAACCCGTTGCGGCTGCCAGGATGGCCCGTGACACCGGGGACCCTCAGCAGTCCAAATGAGCGCATCCATGCACATCCGGCGGGCTTGCATATCGCCATCCCATGCGTGATAGATGATGTATTCTGTATGACCATCGGGGCCAATGGCGATCGCATTATGTCCAGGCCCCAACACCTGACCCGGCACAGACCGCAATACCCGTGGCCCACCCTCATTTCCAGCATCGGAGTAAGGCCCCATCACGCTATCTGCCACCCCATAATCCACACCGTAACTCTCTGTTTCCCAGCGTCCGCCGCTGTAAAAACAGTAATAGCGACCGTTATGCTTACGCACACACGGCCCTTCTAACGTGTGCCAGTCGTATGTCTCACCATACATGGGGCGATCGCGCAGGAATCGCTGCCAATCCGATCTAGCCCGCAAGACAACATGCGGCTCACCCGCCAACTGGGTCATCCCCTTCAGGCGATCGACCACAAGTGCTGTCCCAGCACGGCTACCGTTCTCTGTATCCAAAAAATCACGCGCATAGAATAGATACCACTGCCCGTCATCATCCTGAAACGGGTGAGGGTCGATCGCAAACGAGCAAATCTGCGGATCTAATAATGACTTACCCACATCTTGATAGGGGCCAAGTGGGTCAGAACTGGTAGCCACCCGCAACTGATGATCTTTATCTTCATGCCCAACCGAGTAATACAGATAAAACAAACCATCCCAATACGCCACTTCGGGTGCCCAAAAATTATCTCCTAAAGCCGCATCGGGACGTAGAAGCGCATTACCCGTAAACTGCCAGTTCAAAAAATCATCAGAGCGAAGCAAGGGAAATACCCGCTGTTTTCCAATCTCCTCAACCTGTCCTGCCGCTTCTGCTGCACCTGTCCCGATCGCGTAATAAACACCCTGATAATTCCAGACGAATGGATCAGCGAAGTACCCATCGTAAACGGGATTAGTATACGTTTTCATAGACAGCTACGTCCCCCAACAATTAGATGCGCCCAACAGACTTAAAGTGCGGCTGACTCAGTATTTAAAGTTCACGTATGTTTCAACCTTATTCTCTGGCAACTGATCCACGACCTCACAGCGCAATAGCTGCTGTGTTGACTGTGACAGACTATTGTAATAGTCTCGTGGCAACGTTAAATCTACTTTTGGAGTGTGTAACCAATGCATCACATATCCCATCACCACCATGGGTCTAGGCTGATGCGTATGATTTGGCGACCCCCGATGTAGTGCTAAAGGCGATCGAATCATGACATCACCTGGCTGCATATAGAAAGACTCGATCGCAATCTCACCTGACTTAATCTTCAGCAATCCCTCTTCTCGCGACATCAGATGCGTTCCTCTTGCCATTTGAAACGGGCCATTCTCTTCAGTCACTTGCACCAAAGGGATGTTAACGGCTAGAGCATAAAGCGGTGTCACATACTGATCCGAAAAGAGCGGACGAAAATCACGGTGAATATCTTGATATTCTGAACCTTGAAACGGAACATCAACCGCCAGTTGCACTAACTTATATTCCTGAAAAAACACTCGATTCAGCACACCCAAAATAACTGGGTTCGCGAAAACGTCTGAATCGGCAAAGGGTTGCGTCCAAGGCAAAGTGAGATAGTAGCGAGCTTTTTCACGAGGTGCCAAGCCACCCGGAAGGCTTTGACGCTGATGAAACAAAGTATGAAATGCGTCCGACCATTCTTTAATAAGCTGCTGGTTAAATAGCCCACGAATTACACAAATTCCATCTCGATTTAAATCTTCAGCTAAACAGTCCAGTTTCTCTACTGAAAACTCATTCGCTTTTACCTGCTGAATCATTTTATGCTCTCTTTATTTCTTATAGATTTAGCTCTAAACAATTCACTATTTACGCGATCTAGCACACGTTAGGTTCACTACATCCAGATGAGGTAATCGGCCATTCAAGACCAAAGTGGAATGCAGCTTACACTTTCTCAGTCTGCCCTAAGGCGGATGAAATATGAGATTTTACCTAGAAGCAATTTATGTTTCTTAATTTCCATCGCAGTAGTGAAACTCAATTACCGCAATGAAGGTTGAGTGGCTGAGCAAGACCCAATACTTCAAATAATCAGCTTTTTGAAGAACAGGACACGAAGGATTGCGATCGCCCCAGATTTATAACCTCACAGATGAAAATTCTTTAAAGCTTTTTTCCTGTTAGCGATAAAAATAAGCACGATGGGAATCCTATGGAGACACCATTTCTATAGAGAAGCATTAAGGAACCGCAAGTGCAAAATCGTAAGTATCGCATTGGTGGCTATCAAGCCGGAGGTTGCCCGGAACACGTCAAGCATCACCACGTCGGACGGTTTCAGAAAGAACAGCTACCCGCTAAGGTTGATCTTCGCAAACACCTGACTGAGGTTGAAGAGCAGGTTGGCAATAGCTGTGTTGCAAATGCCTTTGTGGGTGCATACGAGTATCTTGCAAAACGAAGTCTGGGTAGCTCTGGGGATGTGAGTCGTCTGTTTGTCTACTACAACGCACGAGCACGAACGAATAGCCAAAATGAAGATAATGGCACCCAAATGTACTGTGCGATCGATAGCCTGATTGAATACGGTGCGTGCTCTGAAGACCTCTGGCCGAATGACGAATCCTTACTGTGTGAAGAACCGGATAGCGATTCGTATGAACACGCCGCGTACTTCAAAATTGTTGAATCTGAATTTATCGAGACCGATCTGGAGCTATGGCGACATACGCTCGCTGAAGGATACCCGATCGCCTTTGCCTTAAACACGTTCGAATCGTTTGATGAGGCCACCAAAAACCGGGGACGGGTTCCCATGCCCAAAAAGTCAGATAACGTCCGCGAAACCCACGGTTGGCACGCCATGCTTTGCGTCGGTTATTCTGACAAAGATCGCATGTTTATGGTGCGAAATTCTTGGGGTTCGGCCTGGGGAGATCAGGGATATTGCTACATTCCCTATGATTACGTGATGCACTCAGACTACAACGCGCACGATTCGTGGATTATCAAATCCTTGAGCGATTTAGATTTTAGTTCTGAAGTTTGGGAAGATGATGAATCCGTATTTGCAGACGAAGGATCGCTATTACTCTATGACTTCTACGTCCGCACCGAAGAACCCGATAATTTCATCGAAGCGTTAGATTCCCTCTGCCAGGAATACGCCGAAGACGAAGAAGGCTATTACTTTGACTATGACTGGACGGAAGACGAAAACGGTGGAAGCACCGTCACCATCCAAAACTTCGACCTGACAATTGACGATCCTGAAGAGTTTCTAGAAGAACTCGATACGATCTGTCAGGAATATGCTGTCGATGAAGACTACGATTTCACCATCGACGGTGATGAGAGTGAAGAAGACGAAGACGAAGACGAAGACGAAGACGAAGACGAAGACGAAGACGACGAAGACGAAGACGAAGACGACGAAGACGAAGACGAAGACGAGGATGAGGACGAAGACGACGAAGATGAAGACGAGGAGTATGAGGACGATGAGGATGAGGAGTAAAAATTAATCCACTTTAAAAATTACAAAAACGCTGTCTCTTTCATGAGGCAGCGTTTTTGCGTTATGTAGATCTTGTGTAGGTTGGTTTTCCTACGTCAACCCAACATTTCTAATTCAGTTGGGTTTCGCATAGCTCAACCTAACCTACGAAACTATATGTCAGGATTGCAATCGGATAACTACAGTAACCGTGCCGTTTACTACTTGAGGTGGCAGCCAGGTGAGCAATGTCTTCTGAATCGCTTCAACCAGCGATCGCTCTCTAAAGGAAGAGGCTTGCTCATCGAAAATAGCCCGCCTCACTCGGCCCTGATTCATCTGAAGCTCAAAGACAAGATTGCCTTTTAGCCCTGGCGTCAGGCGAACGTTACTGAGCAGATGACGCGTGAGAAGTGCGATCGCCGTTTGGTCAAGCCCGAACGCGGTCAAAGTCAGTGAGCGGTCATCATTCGATCCATCAGACAGATCCGAGATGATCTTTTGTTTAGCCCTTCTCGGTGTACCTCCCATTTCAAATAGCTGCCAGCCCTTCGATGCTGATGGTTCCTGTATTTCATCTGCACTCGCAGAACTCAGGTTAGGACTGATTAGAGTAATGTCCTCAAACTCATCTGGAGGAGGGGATACCATTTCAGGTCTTGCAGGCCGCGGCATCGATGGCATGGGTGCAGACAGTGATGCTGCCATTCTGACAGCACCAGGCGGCATCGCTGGAAGGCTACCAAACACGCCTTCATAACGAACGCCTTCCGGCATCTCAACAGGCACCTGCACAGACACACTTCCCTCCAGTAGATTAACGCGCACTTCATCGCTAACCGCCACAAACGCGGTGTATTGCGACAAAAGTTGATACGCCAACGCCGTATTCGTCACCGCATCCACACCGACCTTCGTTTCACCACTCACCATCTGCTGCATCAACTCCTTAATTCGGGCACGACCCCAGAGTTGGGCGATCGCCGGATTTTCTGCCTCATCAAACCGCAGGTCAAACGTCTGGTGATAGCGCGTTCCACCCGCCGCTACTCCAGTGACATGCAGTTTCCCGGTACGAGCATCAGGTTTGTGACCAAATAGCACCAGCGGTTGTGCCGTAAATAAATCTGGAGGTAGTGAGGGATAGAGAATTGGCGCATCGCCATCGCCTTCCCATCTCACCTGAATATTCACAAGAACAGGATTGTTGATCTGACGGAAGAATGTCTCGACCACCTGTCCCACAGGTTCATCATGGCGAATAATTCGAGCAATGCCACGCCCCACGTCAGCAAGCCGATTCAGCAAGAAGCGATTGACCGAGCTTCCGGCCCCAAAGCTATACAGGCGATTTCCGGGTTTGAGATGCCGCTGCACTTCCGTCAAAATCTGATTTTCGTTGCCGATATAGCCATCGGTGAGCAACACAATACTCCGCAAGCGCGCCGGATCGGTGACGGGGAAGTTCAAGACGGCCTGAATGCCCCGCAACAGCTCTGTTCCACCTCCGGCATGGAGCCGATTGATGTAATCCAGGGCTTGCGATCGCGTCTGTGGCGTATTGGGTAACGGCACAGGCGAAAGCTGCTGCGTGGTATCTGAAAAATCGATGATGCTAAAGGTATCATCTGGATTCAGCTCATTGATAAAGCGACGCATTAGCTCCTGACACTGCATCAGCGGCGCACCGCTCTGGGAACCAGAGGTGTCAATCAGAAATACCACATCTTTGGGCACAAGCTGTTCCGGACGATATTGAATAGCCGGAATCAAATACAGCGCAAAGTGCCCTCCCCGATCGTCGGCCTGGGTTAAGACCGTCGCTTGCGTGCGATCGCCCGCCACTTGATATCGCAAAATCAGGTCTTTATTGGGAATCGTATCGGTATCCGCCAGGCTCACCTGAGCCAACAGCCCCTCACGAACAATCTGAATCTGATGCGATGGCGACTCGATCGCTTTAATCTCAACACCTACATCGATCTGAACGGTTACACCAATGTCCTGCCCAGACCGCATCCCATACGGCAGAATCGGCGGATTCAGGCGAGAGGCATCGGGCACCAGATCGGTATCCTGGTTTTGCGTCATCGGTGCAGGCGCAGATCCGCCCCCCACTCGGTTTCCTTCAATCGTAATGCCCGGAATATAGCGTGGGCCGACTACCATTGGAAACACGAATTCGTACTGTCCGCCCTCAAACTGCAAGCTATTGGTGTAACGAATAATAATGTCAATTTGCTCACCCGGTTTAATATTAGCCAGCGATTGGGTGAAGACATTATCTCGCTCCTGTTCTAACAGTCCGGCAGTCCGGCCCTGCTGCTTCGCCTGTTCATAAATTTGTTGCGCTTCCTGGCGTTTCTTAATACTGCCTTTGATAGTGCGATCGCCAATTCGAATCGTCATATCATCAACCGCCGCATCATCGGGCAACGGAAAGACATAAAGGGCTTCCAGCGTTGTTGTAAAGGGATTTTCAAACCGTTGAGTGACCTCTACGCGTGAGATATTTCCCGTAATCTGCGCCTGAACATCCGTATGTTTGAGAGGAAACACAATCTCCTGCTGATCAGGAGTCCGCACATACAAACCAGCCGACTGGCGATCGAATGTTTGAGTCATAATAGCCATCTCCTATACGCAATTCTCTTCCTGTCTCTAGCGTAGGTCGGTTAACCTGACCAAAATGCTCAGCCTTGTGCTCACCCTAATGCTCAGTTTTAGGCTCAGTAAAATTGGTGCATCTTTTCGCTCTGGCATAACCCCCAGTCTTGGGCCAAAATTGAAACACTTTACTCGCAGTTTAATATGACACGTTATACCCTATGACGAAATCGCTACAGGCATCAAAACAAGGGCTAGCTATCATTGACCAGGCTCGACAACGGCAGGGTTGGACAAAAACCAGCACGGCTCGCTGGTGGCAGGATGCTCACACGTCCAGAGCCACACTGCGCCGATTTTGGCAAGGCGATCGCATTCAGCGCGAGATTTTCATTGCCATTTGTCAGGCGGTTGGTGTGAGTGATTGGGAAGCAATCGCCGATGCCGATTCGTTTAGCCATGAGCCAGTTGCTGATATCGCAAATTCAACACCATATCTGGATTGGTATGAAGCTCCAGATGTGGAACACTTTTATGGGCGTGAACCAGAACTCGCTCAGCTCGAACGGTGGATCACTCAGGAGCAGTGCAAAGTCGTAACCGTTACTGGACTGCCTGGAATCGGGAAAACCGCTCTGGCTTTGGCGTTGGTCGATCGCATTCAAACACAATTCGCAGGCTTAATCTGGAAATCTTTACATGTCACTCCATCCATTACAACGCTACTGGATAGTTTGCTAAATACTCTGGGTCAGCCAGCAACTCACAACATCCAACAAAACATCCAGCAATTAGTAAAGCTTTTACGACAGCGACAATACTTGCTAATTTTAGATGGATTAGACGCAGTTTCAGAACAAGATAAAGATCAATATATTTACTTCATTCAGCAATTGAATCGTAATCCATATAAAAGTTGTATCGTAATCACTAGCCGTAAAAAACTATCAATCGAACTAAACACAATTCATAGTTGTTCTCTAGCCTTAAAAGGGTTATCAGAAACAAACGCGCTGCAACTCCTTCATTTCAAACAGGTAACCGGAAGCATCGTTGAATTAAAAGCGTTAATTCGGCTTTATTCTGGTCATCCTTTAGCACTTAAACTGGTTATTCCATTCATTCAATCGGTCTTTGACGGAAATACTCATGCATTTCTCAGTCAAAATACAGTTCTCATTGGACATCATTTGCAAACAATATTGAAACAGCAGTTCGCTCAACTGTCAGCAGTGGAACGGGACATCATCTACTGGCTGGCCATTTGGCAAGAGCCAATTTCGCTTTGCCGTTTACAGTCTCATTTATTGTCATCCGTCGATTCGGCAGAGTTGATTGAAAGTATTGCTGGCTTAGAACAGCGATCGCTCCTAGAAAAATGGATTGGGGCAGAAAGTACGTCATTCACCTTACAACCGCTGTTGATGAAGGTTGTTATGGATGAACTGGTCGGGCAGATTACCCATGAAATTCAGCAGATTACAGATCATCAGGATATTCAATACGCCAAGATACTGCGAACCCACTGCCTGCTCCGACCTGGAACAGATGATATTGCGGGCGATCGCCTGTTGACCCAACTTCGAGAAAAATTATGGCGACTTTACGGCGTTTCGCTGGCAGAAGGTCTCAGGCACATCCTATCGCGTCTAGAAACCCATACACCCTGGGCGATCGGCTATATCGGCTATAACATCGCCTCACTTCTCAAACTCATTGGAGTATAGGACAGATTGAACGATCTGAAGCCTTCACGCAACTTACAGCGATTGAAAATCGCTGTATTACGAGATAGACCAGCCTATCAAGATTATTTAAAGCGCATTGTTCAATCAATCCGTATTTACCTCAAGATTAATTTTGAGCTTATGGGGTTGCAATGCGTAGCATCCGTAACTTTTTGAGTTAAAAGGCCAGTCAATTATCAAGTTCGGCTGAGGAAAGCGGCTGATTAACCTTGATCCTACGGCCCCATATTTGCCCCCCGAAAGACTCTCCATAATCAAACGTAAGTACCCACTGAAACTAGACGAAATCATGATGGAGTCCGCTGGGAGTTTTACTCAAGCGTTTCCCCTGCCGTCCTGCCTTTAATAGGGAATATCCCAATCGCTCAGGACAACGAAAATGCTAGGAAATTCTAAATCACCCGTATCCTTCGGTTCTTCTTGCAACAATCCTAAGCAAACAGGTCTGCTGCCCGATGGTTCCTCCTTCCCCGGTAATCCCAACTCACAAGGATTCCTCACAGCACTCAGCCGTAATGTTTTCCGCTGCTCCAGCACTCCCGAAATTACATCTACCTCTGCTAGCTACGGCGGCGTAGTTGACGCTAGCTATGGTGGCGGCACCGATACTACTTACAAATTCCACTACAATCAGGGCATTGGCAACGGTGCTGAAGGTGGCGACCCCGGAAATTCCCATCCTCACGGCAGCAGCAACGATGAACTTGGCCAAACTCCTGGCTGCAACATGAAGCTGTTCTTCTAAATCATCATTCCTTCGAGTTTAGATTCATCACAAGTGCCCCACGCGACGCATGGGGCACTTCTATTTTGTGACGTAAGTTCGACAAACAGGCTTTTGGGGGAGTGGCGCAACATGCTACTCCCCCAAAAGCCCGATTTTGCAGAGGGTCGCGCACGCAAAATCGGGCGATCGAATTCACGTTATTTTGTGGGTCTCCCAGGCCGTCAACAGACGTGAATTGACCCGCTGTACATCAACAAGCTAGCTGAAAACAGGCTTCAACAATCGTATCTAAGAAATTATGATTCCAACTGGCCAGGTGTTCAGCGACAGCTTGAGCCTGCTCTACCAGATTGTGAACCTGGGCTTGCGCCATTAACAAATCATCCCAGGTAGGAGCCGTTAGCATTTCTGCAACTCCTAGCTGGAGTAAGGCTCTACCATTGATTTGCTGTTCTAAATAGCGCGGTAAAATCAATTGCGGTACCCCTGCTAGCAGACAGGCCACGCTGGTCGTCAGTCCGCCATGATGGATGGCGATCGCCTTATCCACCAGCACTTCATGCAGCGGTTTGAACTGCGTATCAGGATAAAGTGTGCTGAGGACGAGGTCTCTGGGGGCGTAGTTTTGAGCCAAGTAGGCCCAGGCGTGACCCGTTGCATACGGCTGGCTGCGAGGCAGGGGAGCAATATGGATACTGGCATAGTGTGTGGTAGGCGAGAGGTGTCGCCAAGCTCGATAGCAATCTAACTCCGGAATACTAAAGATAAAACTGCGATCGCCATTCAAAGCCTGCCCTAATGAAGTGGCCAGTGGAACAACCTGCCGCACCGTTTCACTCACCTGCCTCTGACACTCCTCGGATTCAGGGGGAGCCGGAAACCGGAAAATTGGAAAATTCTCAATCGGTGGAGGAACAGCGAAATGGCTGCCCACGACTAGCGTTGGGATGGTTCCATGTGTTGCTAAAACCAGCCCTGGCGCGTGGTCAGTAATCACCAGATCTGGGTTGACCTCTTTCAAAATCTCATGCCAGCTATGGAGATGAGTCCGCAACAGATCGGCCTGAGCGAAGCCAAACGTACCCAGCAGATCGGCAAACGTAAAAGAGTCTTCTCGGCCCGAAAAGGGCAGACGCGGCGCAACCATACTGTGCCAGGGAAAATTCATCCCCTGTACATTGAAGGATTTCAAGGCAAAGATGGGCGTCCATCCTTGATTTGATAATCTTTCTGCCAGAGCCAGCAACCGCTGCAAGTGTCCCTGGCCTGCTCCCAGTTCCCATCCGAGTAGAACTTTCATACGCCTTACTATCTTTGCCTTACGTTGTGCTTAGTTTTCCCTGATACAGCCATCGGGCTATACATACGGCAATTCTCATAAAGCAAAAGACAGATGCAGCAATTCTCATTATCCAAATCGACGGTAGTACAAGTTCGCCGTAGGCAAGCTTGCACTACCGTCGATTGCAGGTTTTGCGCATCCGTGGGTGCGTAAAACCTGCAATCGGTTTCAAGATGTCACGTAACCAATTCTGTAACAGAGCCTATCTGGCCTGGGCAAACCGTTAGGGTTAAAGAATCATGTTTTGATCGTGCTAACTTGAGTGCTCTAATTATGCTTCGCTACATGTTACAAGCAAAGAACGGTAAGCCATTCAGACACCTTTGGTCACTGGCGTTAGTAGGAGCTGTTCTATTCGGAGTCAGTTCTGAACAGGTCGCTATGGCCAATCAGTCGCTCACCGAGCCAGCCGCACCCCAACTCAGTGCCCCCCAATCCCAACAAAATAATGCTCGTTTACCGCGATCGCTCGCCCGCCAGGTACGACGCGACCTAGCCCAGCGACTGAACATACCAAGGCGAGAGTTAAGCATTGTTAACTTTAGCCAGGAAACTTGGCCTGATAGCTGTTTGGGGGTATCTGCTCCTAACGAAAGCTGTGCAGCAGTGATGGTGGAAGGCTGGCGTATCGAGGTGAGTAACGGGCAGCAAAACTGGATTTACCGCACCGATCGCACAGGACAGGCGATGCGATTAGAAACTACAGATACAGATCAGGCCACTTTGCCATCTGACGTGAGCGATCGCCTCTTGCAAGCCGTTGCTGATGAGGTGAATGTACCCGTCGCCTCATTGAGGATCACTGAAGCGCAACCCGCTGTTTGGGACGGCTGCATGGGAATTTTTGTACCGGGCCGTATGTGTACCCAGATTGCTATTTCTGGCTACCGGGTGATTGTCGCTGGAGAGAATCAGAGCTGGGTCTATCACATCAGCAGCGATGGTTCGCGTGTGGTACAAAACACAACGGCCAGCGGCAGTCGAGGCGGTTTGATTCCTACCTTTATGCCAGCAGGAGAAAACCCTTTGGGCAATCAAAGCGCAACTCTCGTGTTTCGGATGATCGAAAGCGGCGGACTGGCGGGCAATGCAACAGAAACATTTTTAATGTCCGATGGTGTCGTATATCGACGGACAAAGCAATATGCCTCGGCAGAAATGACCGATCCAGTAATTGTAAAACGCCTGTCACCCCAGCAAGTCCAGCAGTTTCAGCAGGTACTACAAGACGAGCAGTTTCGCAATTTAGATCGATTGCGCTATTTAAGTGACGCCGCGTTTGCCGATTATCCAACCATCACGCTCCAGGGCATGGGCAGCCTGGTGGAGTATATTGATCTTGAGGAAGACAACCTTCCACAGGCGTTGCAGACGGTCATTCAAGCCTGGAAACGGCTTAACTAGGACTAAATTCAACTTCAGCAATTCTCATGATGTGAATGGGTGGCCATGTCAGCTCGCCAGCGGTGAGCTGGCATGACCACCCATTGCGGGTTTGGCGCGCCCGACGGGCGCACCAAACCCGCAATGGGTTCAAAATGAGAATTGCTGATTCAACTTTTAGGGTGTGGTAAATCTGACGAGAATATGCTCGTCACACTCTAAAGATCACAAATTAAATTAAATCCAATTCTTGAGAGGAGTACGGCTGAGCTGCACTCCTCTCAAGAATTGGTTTGAAGAAATTCACAATCCTAAAAATCGAGTTTTATAAATTTATAAATCACTGTAAAGATGGCCCTTCTCATCTTCAAAGCAGGCAAGAGTTTTGCGCTTCCGTCAAGACAAAAAACTTACGCGTGTTGGTCATATCCGCTCACGACAATAAGCCTGCACATGATCAATTTCATAGAAATATCTAACAAAGACCGTGTTTTCTTAGAAGAATTGCTGCTGAAGAGATAACAGCAAGGATAATTCTAAAAAACTCTGTTAGTGTATATTAAACAATTTAGTTTGAAGTACCCACGTAGATGACTGTTGAAGAAGCTTTGGCGATCGTAGACGAGGCTTTGGCTCCAGAATGTTTAAATACTGTTCATGAACTCGTATTTCGCAAATGCTGGGTAGGGCAGACCTATCACGAAATCGCGGCTAGCTCTGGCTATACGTCAGATTACATTCGAATTGTTGGCTCTCAGCTCTGGCAAACGCTTTCTAAGTCATTCAATGAAAAAGTTACAAAACATAACTTTCGTTCTATTATCCGGCGGCGATCACAAGAACTGAAACAGAAGATTGAACCCATCTATCGGTCTGAAATAGCGCCCGTCAGTGAGCATCCATTATCGTTGATGCCTGACTTTCCTGATGGATTAGTGCCGCTCAACTCCCCTTTCTACATCAATCGGCCCCCTGCCGAAGAGCGAGCCTACGAAGGAATTACCCAACCCGGAGCGCTGCTGCGGATTCGATCGCCTCAGCGGTGGGGCAAAACATCCCTCATTGTTAGAGTGCTGGCTCATGCCGAAGCGCTGGGATATCAGACAGCGCGGCTCAGTTTTCAACAAGCGGATGCAGCCGTGTTAGCGGATTTAGACAAGCTGCTGCGGTGGTTCTGCGCAGATTTAACACAACAGCTGCAACTCGAAGTCAAACTGGATGACTATTGGAACAGCGACCTGTCCAGTAAAGTAAGCTGCACAACTTATCTACGCCGATATATATTGAGCCGTTTAGAAAGCCCGCTCGTGCTGGCGTTAGATGAAATTGATCGACTCTTTAATTACCCGTCGATCGCTCAAGATTTTCTACCGCTGCTGCGCTTTTGGTATGAGGAAGCTAGCCATTCAGATGCATGGCAAAAATTACGTCTGATTGTCGCCCACTCCACCGAATTTTATATTCCCCTCAATCTCAGCCAGTCTCCATTTAATGTTGGATTACCCATCACGTTACGAGAATTTACATTAGAGGAAATCCATCATCTCGCTAGATTACATCGACTAAGCTGGGCTGATACCCTGGCCGGAATGAATTATCTGACCTCTTTATATACCTTAACGGCTGGACATCCCTATCTCGTGCGTCTGGCGCTCTACCACTTCTTTGAAGAGGAAACGAGTGTCGGCAAAATTTTGCGAGAAGCGCCGACCGATGCTGGGATTTACGGTGGTCATTTGCGGAAATACCTGGCGACGTTAACGGCTCATCCGGAGCTAGGCAGCGCTTTAATGACCGTCATTATGGCCAAAGCTCCGGTGCGCATAGAGTCAATCGCCGCTTACAAACTGGCCAGCATGGGCTTAGTCAAATTTACCGGAAATGAGGTAGAGCTGGGCTGCGAACTGTATCGCCTCTATTTTCACGATCGCCTTACACAGTGATCTCACCAGACAGAGAACGCCATCCATCAATGCAGATTGCCGAGAACGCTATTACAGACGGTGCGATCGCCCTCTTTCACATTCACATTGGTTCTTAGATAATCCTGAACCCACTCGCAACTGTGACGAATTACCGTATTTAGTTCAACCGCTTCCTTTAAATTCCACACCGTTACCGTATGGTCAGAGCTAGCCGAAACCAAAGACTGCCCATCTGGACTAAATTTAACCGCCCGAACGCGATCGCTATTTTGATTCAGCGTAGCGACTAATGTGCCATCTGGCCTCCAAAGTTTGATCGTTTTATCGTCTGATCCCGACGCCAGCAGTTGCCCATCCGGACTAAATGCCACACTTTGAACAGCGGCCTGATGTCCATTCAACGTCTTTAGCAGCGTTCCATTGCGGCTCCAGATGTGAATGTGATCATCTGCCCCAGCCGAAGCAAACCGCTGTCCGTCGGGACTGAAGCTAACCCAAGTGACACCCGCATTGTGTTTTAGCGTTTTGAACAGAGTGCCATCGCGATGCCAGAGTTTTACCGTACCGTCTACACTGGCTGAGGCGATTAAACGGGCATCTGGACTAAAGGCAGCCGACCAGACCGCCCCACTATGGCCCTTCAGCGTTTTTAACAGGGTTCCGTCTCGCCGCCAAAGCCTCACCGTATTATCCCAACTGCCAGACAGCAGAGTTTGTCCATCCCGGCTAAAAGCGATGCTCTGCACTTCGCTCTCATGCCCCGTTAAGGTATTCAAAAGTCTACCGTCCTGGCTCCACAGCTTGATCGTGCTGTCATCGGAGGCCGAAGCGATCACCTGACTATCAGGGCTAAAAGCCACATCATTGACCAGTCCTTCATGGCCTTTAAAGGTTCGAATCAAGGTACCATCGGGGTTCCAGAGCTTAACAGTGGCATCAAACGAGGCAGAGGCGATCGCCCGCCCATCGGGACTCACCGCCACCCCCCTAGCCTCATCCGTATGCCCCCACAACGTTTTGAGCATACGATTGTCTAGTTTCCAGAGCCGCATGGTGCGATCCCAGCCTGTCGAAATCAGCAGTCGTTGAATCGGATCAACCGTCAGACTCCATACCTCAGCGCTGTGACCTTTAAGCACCTTCACCAGAGTGCCATCTCGATTCCAGAGATTAATGGTTTTCGAGCTGGCCGATATCAGAAGGTTGCCATCCGGGCTGAACGTAATCGCCCAGACCGGGTCAGAATGCTCTAACGTTTGGAGTAACGTGCCATCCAGTCGCCAAATTTTAACTGTCTTATCATCTGAAGCGGAAGCCAGCCGTTGGCCGTCGGGACTGAAGGCGACATCCCCCACGGTGCTACGATGACCGACAAACGTTCTGACGACCTTGCCATCCCGATCCCAAAGCTTAACCGTTGCATCAGAACTGACCGAAGCCATGAATTGGCCATCCGGGCTAAAGGCCAGCGACCAAACTTCGCCATCATGACCGTTCAACGTTTTGAGCAATTTACCATCCAGGTTCCACACCTTAATCGTGTGATCATCTGAGGCAGAGACAATCCTTTGACCATCCGGACTAAAAATCACCGACCACACCTCTCCGGTATGGCCTCGGAGCGTATGCAGTAACGCTCCGGTGTGGCTCCAAAGTTTGACCGTGGTATCTGCGCTGGCCGACGCGATCATTTTGCTATCGGGACTGAAGTCAACTCCCCAAACTCCGCCGCTATGCCCTGTCAGCGTTTTGAGCAGCGTGCCATCTGGACTCCACAGTTTAATAGTCTTATCGACGCTGGCTGATGCGATCAGACGACCATCGGGGCTAATATCCGCTTCATAAACTTCCGCACGATGCCCGATCAGCCGATTTTTTTCGATCACGCCATAGGCTGCCTGCCGCAATACGCTCTCGACCTGAGTTGCCCGTTCAGCCTCCGGTTGATGCAACTGCTGCAACTTTTGCTTAGCTCGCAGGGCTGCCAGCAATGCATTAAATTCTTGCTGAGAGGCAAAAAACGCATCGGATGAGGTGGCGATCGCCTCCACTTCATTACTCAGTGCTTGGTTACCCTTAAGCGTCACCTGTTGATATTGAACAAAAATCGTAAGTCCCAAACACACGGAAATGATCAGCGCTATACTAACCCATCCCAACAACAAGCGCTGCTGCCGTACATTTTTGCGTTCTACGACCAGCCGGGCTGCGACTTCTTTGGCGCGTTCTGCCTCCAGCGCTTGCTGCATCTCTTGCTGACTCAACTCCTGACTGGCAGCTAAAAATTGATAGTCTATAATCGACAAACTTTTTCCCTGTGCCCAGCGCAGCGTATCTTTCAACGCTTGTCCCCGCAGCAATCGAGAGGTATCTTGCTGGTCAGAATTGATCCAGATCTTTAAGGCTTCAGCATAGGGTCGGAGGTTAGCCAGTTGATGATCGACCCAATTGGCATTAAAGATGGCTTCATAAATCCGGTTGCGCACCGTCAACGCTTGATCATGCTTAATCACCAATCCCGATAGCAATAAAACTGACTGTTCATAACTGCCATCCACTGGGACATAGCCATCCTGTTGAATGCGCTGATAAACTCCTAACAGTCGTCCAATTCGCTGTTCATTCTCCAGCAAATAATTGCGGATTGTCTTCAGGTGTTCCGGTTCATCCTGTACTTCCCAGTTGTTCAAAATCCGCTGCTGCACGAGGTTCCGGATAAATTGACATGTCTCCCCTGAAGACAATGACGCTAGAGCCAGAGCCATTTCCCCGTTTCGGCTATAAACCGGATCTTGCGTTTGAATGACAAGCTGACATAGCTTTTGAGTCAGAAAGGGCTGTCCCCCCGTCCAATTCAAAATCTCCTGCAAAACAGATTTTGGATCATCCACTTTTTCAATCAGCCCCTGCACGAGGGGATAGGCTTCCTGAAGCTGAAACCCCGATAGCTCGATCGCTCTACCAATATTAAATGGAGTGCGATCGCGATCCTGAATCAAGTCGGATGGGGTCGCGACGCCAAAAAAGGCAAACACGATGCGGTTATAGGCCGGATCTTCGGCCCGCTGGTTATAACAAAACCGAATCAGCGCAAAGAAATCATCCGTCGGAAAATTTAACCCCAGAACGCTATCAATTTCATCGATAAAAATGAAAATTTTGGGACTGGCAACATGAACCAGCAAAACCTGTCGAATGAACTGGTTCAATTGCTGAACGGGCGATAGTCCCGTCTGCGCATCCCACCAGGCATTGAAATTAACGTCTTGAATTAAGTCAAAGTTCTGCCATAGCTCAAACGCGATACCCTTATACCATTGCTGATAGGTGATGGTTTGGCTACCCAGCTGCGTAATGTCAATGGACGCGCATTGAAACCCATCTTCCTGCAAGCGACGCTTGGTGCGGACTCGCAAACTCGATTTACCCATCTGCCGACAGGTAAATACATAGCAAAACTCTCCATTCTTGAGGGCTTCATACAGCTCGTTATCAGCCTGACGTACAACATAGCTGGGCGCATTGATTCTGAGACTGCCGCCGACTTGATACATGAAGAACTCGTTACGCTGTTTAAGGTTTCCGACCCAAGGCCATCTCAATTACAGCAATTTTTATTCAAGTCAGCCACAGCCATTCTGCCTGTCCTAGCTCAGTGAAAATTAGGACGCAAGAATCGGATAGTGCACTCATCGTTCCACAGATATAACTAAGGAACATAAATTTAATAAAACCTAGAACTTAATTTTTGAAAGCGCGGTTGAGCCGCGCTTTCAAAAATTAAAAATCCGGTTTTAATTAATTCATGATCCTTAGTACCGTGATTTGCTTCCTTAATTGTGTGTGGAGTGACCTT
>DATNPS010000162.1:0-8285 GCA_036703095.1 Crinalium sp.
ATCAAAGGGGGTGATTTTGGACGATCAGCTCGTTGCCCCGTTATTTTTGATACCAGGGCAATTCCTTCCAAATCCAGTGATGATGTATCCATTAATCAGTGTCACTCATGATCCATTGAACATTTGATACTGACGGGCAACGGATTCGTTAGGTTTCACGGTTACGTACTAGGCTGAAAATTGCTGTAAAAACTGTTGCCGCCATCTGGCATCTGCACCGCGTTCTGTCACAATTTCCAGGATTCGCACCCCGCTGTCCGGAAGTCGAGTCAGGCATAACTTTAGAAGATCATAAGAACCTACAATCTGCTTATGTTCAATGCCATACGCAGCACACAATTGAGCAATATTGACATCCTGAGGGGTTGCAAAAAATTGTTCAAACGGCGGCTCAAATTGAGAAATAGGCAGCATCCCAAAGATTCCACCGCCGTTGTTATTAATCAGCACAATGGTTAAATGCCCACTGAATTGACGATTTAATAGAAATCCATTGGTATCGTGCAGCAACGCCAGATCACCCGTGAGTAACACACTGCTTTGAGCACGGTGAGCCACTCCTAACGCGGTCGATAAGGTGCCGTCAATCCCATTCGCCCCTCGATTAAACCAGGGTTGAATGGCTAAATTCCCCGGACGCCAAAACCACTCCACATCGCGAATCGGCATACTATTGGCAATAAACAGAGGCGTTTCCGGCGGCAAATATTGAGACAGCAGCCAGGCGACTTTAGGTTCAGGCAGTTCATCAATGTCGTTAAACGTGTCATCAATGGTTTGCCGAATTCGAGCATCCAGATCACACCAAATCTCGCAGTAGCTGCGCTGACGCTCCCGTTCTCCCTCTTGAAGGACAGCAGGGGCCTGATCCGACAGCGTCCCTGCTAGGCTCTCTACAGACGATCGCACATGCACCGTTCGGCCATGCAGGGGATCAAGATTGCGATCGCCCTCATCCACCACCCATTGTTTGGGCTGGGTTGCTGCCAGCCAGGTTCGTAATTCCTTGCTAGTCGGCATTTCACCAATCCGGATCACCACATCTGGCCTTAATTTGTCGGCCCAATTCCGATTGCGCACGATCAAGTCATAGGTGCAGATGAGATACGGATTCAGGTCGGCATAGTTTCGCAGCGGCGACAATCCCTCGGCTAACACGGGAAATCCCAACATTTTCGAAAGCTGGGCGATCGCTTCACAATAGGCTTTGGGCAATCGTGGTTGAGCAGGCCCAGCGATAATTAGACCTCGGTCAGTCGTCAGCCATTCTTGCAGGAGTGGGGTATGGGGTGTGGGGTGTGGAGTGTGGGGTGTGGGGTGTAGGAGAATGTGGGCGAAGAAGGATTCAGGATCAAACGAGGTGCTAAAGGTTTGGGCTTCAGCTTGTGGAGTGGGAGCCAGGGGATCGCGAAACGGAATGTTGAGGTGAACAGGGCCGGGAACAGGATAGAGCGATCGCTCCCAGGCATGAATCACCGTTTGCCTCAGATACGCCAGCAGTCCAACATCCAGGGCAGGTACGGCCAGTTCACCATACCAGTTGGGAAAGGTGCCATAGAGCTTTTATTGATCAACCGCCTGTCCAGCATTGCAGTCGCGCAATTCAGGCGGGCGATCGGCGGTCAGCACAAACAGCGGTATTCGGCTCTCTCTGGCTTCAATCACGGCTGGGTAAAAGTTCGCGCCTGCGGTACCAGATGTGCAAACCAAAACGGTAGGACGGTGCGATCGCCGAGCAATCCCCAACGCAAAAAAGGCAGCAGATCGTTCATCTAACACTGGAATGGCTTCGATCTGCTCATGTTGAGCAAAAGCAACGGTTAGAGGAGCAGACCGAGAACCGGGACAAACAATGGCAGTAGTAGCACCGAGGCGATACAGGGTTTCTACTAGAACAGAAGCCCAGACGGTATTAGTATTGCTGAAATTGATGAGCATTCCGATGATTCTACCGCGTCTAGCTGCTCATCTCCCCTAACACCCTATACCCAACACCCCAACCCCTAATCCGGCTCCTGCTTCCCCCTCCGGGGGGCACGGCGATCGCCTGAATTGCTCTGATCACGATACCATCGCTGCCATTCTTTAGAGCTGCGGATCGCCAGCCACAGTAGCAGTAAGGCAATTAGACCACCCTGCTTGGGCGCATCAAAGGCAAACAGCACCAGAGAAACGCAGAGAAAATCTTGCAAAAAAATGACCCAAACGGGTAGCCCTCGCAATCGGTAAAACCAGCCCACCTGCACCAGTTGCAGCACCAGAGCGAGCAACCCTCCAGTCACGCCAATCACCCAGAGCAGCCAGGGTTCCAATGCAGCGGTTTGAGCGACTGTGATCCCCACAATCGCCCCAACAAAGGGACTAAATACCAGTTGAACCAACTGAAGGACTCGTTGTCCCAGCCGCTCTTTTGACACAAACAGCTCAACCAGAGACCAGCTGACTAAAACGCCAAGCACAATAGGTGGGGAAATGTGAGATAAGAGCGGTACGTTTGTCCAAAGATTGCCGTACAGCAGCCCAATCAATAAAAGGGGGAGGGCGACTCTCATCCCCACTGCCGCAGAGAGAGACAGAGCAGCCAGGACCTCAATCATAATTGCGCGTCCCCGTGGTCTATTGCTTTAATTGTCAATCTAATTTTGGATTGAGCACCACACTTTCGACACGTTTGACTATAAATAATTTGGTGGTTTTCGGAAGAGAAGCGTATTTGATCCGTGCCTCTGTTCCAAAAATATCCCAAAAATTCCAGCAAACTGTGCTCTAGAACGACTACAACGCCCCAGGCAGGACTCGAACCTGCGACCGTCTGCTTAGAAGGCAGATGCTCTATCCGACTGAGCTACTGGAGCAACCTAACTAAAAGTTGAGAATTTAATACTCAAGGGATAAGTTAGCACATTCCCGGATTTGGGGAAGAATAAAAAGCAGCAATCCCTTTAGGATAAATATTGGACTATTGAACCAATACCTATTGAACCAATATATAGTATCAAGACGATGACCGCATTGTGTCACCTTCCTGGTTGTGATCTAAATGTAAGGTTGTTTTCTGTGAAAATGGTGCAGCGCATCACTTTCGTTGACGTTAGCGACCGATCAGTCAGCCCTATCTATCCACGGTTCTACCCCGCCCCCCGCCCTGACAGGAGTCAATTGGCAGCGTCATGTTTATCTTAAAGAGGCAGGATGTTGAAATTACGAGCGTCCAGCATCCCAAGAAGGATCAGCAGATACCGATTCTCCAATATCAGGGGCAAACGTTTCGCCTGATTAGTGTATTTGGCGCGGCTCAAGAGGAGGACGCCAAAGCCTTTTGGCGTGATCTGACCGATAACCGGGGTAAAGCTTGTGTTTTGTTGGAAGAACCCGATCGCTATAGCGTTTGGGGAAAAGTGCGGCTAGATCAATTGGGCGCAGACGGTGGCGATCCCCAAATGAGTGGCGATACGACGGCTCCGTCCTTTATTCAGGCGGCGTTGCTGCTCTTGCAGGCAGTCTATATCGATATTGAAGATTTATTGGGCGCGAGGCAGGCGGGTTCGTTTCAAAAAGAAATTTCAGACGTGTTTCGCAAGTGGCGATTTCCTCAGACAGATACTCCCGACGCCGTTGACCAATTGTTAACGGTTGATCCCCTGGCGTCTCTCCAGATTCCCCCCTGGCAGGAACATCACATCAACACCCTGCTGCAAGAGCTATATCGCATTGCCAAGCAGCATTTTGGGAATGCCAGCTTTACAGGTCGGGTAATGGACGCTTTGCAAGATATGCCATCGGGCGATCGCAGCCAGTTTGTTGCATGGCTGAAACAATCGCCCCTCGGCAAGGTTTGGCAATCTTAAGAATCATTGATTACGGCGGTTTAATTTGAAATAATGTGCGAGTCTATCGAACCGATGCCGTTATCAAATCAACATCATATTGACACTTATAACGTTTATTACGTTTCCTCTTACTCCAAGTTCAAATAGCTGAGGAGCCATCCTTTGAGCAAAAAGTCTTCTACTCCTGGGTCGTCTTTCTTATCGGTGCAAACCATCGTTCTGCTGGCGTTTGCATGGGGTATCATTGCACTGCTCTTTTTCCTATTATTTAGCGTTGCTCCGCCGGGCCAGGAACGGCCTGAGTGGTATGGAATTACAACGTATGTCCTCGAAGAAGTTGCATTTTTAGGTGCAGGGATTCTCTGCTTCCGCAACTGGCGTAGCCCCCAAATCGTTAGCGGACGCACCGTGTGGCTATTGCTGGGGTTAGGAGTGACGCTTTATTTTATTGGTAACCTGTTTTTTGGATATTGGGAGTTAGGGCTACACATCGAACCAGATATCTCACCCGGCGACTTTTTCTTCATTCCGGCGTATATCTGCCTGGGATGGGGAATGCTGCTAGCGGTGATCTCCAGACAATTGAATTTGACGCCTATCCAGTGGGCGATCGTGGTTGGTATTGCCCTTGCAGGTATTGTGCTGGCCTACGTGCTGGCCTACCAACCCGAACACAGTGACAGTGCGACAGCCCCTGCGGTCGAACAAGTGAGTCCCTCCCCACTTGCCGCCGCACCAACGGCTCCCGGTGCAGCACCCAGCATTGCCCCTGCGGCATCTCCCACTCCTGAACCCCCAGCCGAAGAACCTGTGAATGCCCCAGCCTGGGCTGTCTCCTTAGAGAACTTTCTGGCTCCATTTGCTGGGGTCGTAAGTACACTCTACATCGTGGGAGACATCATTCTGGTCGTCATGGCCACCATGCTGCTATTGGCCTTCTGGGGTGGGCGCTTCTCCCTGTCCTGGCGATTCATTGCAGCAGCGGCCTTCTCGTATTACATCGCTGATATGTGGTTTAACTACGCCACCAGCTACATTCCCGACTATCAAACCGGATCGTTGCCGGAAGTCTGCTGGATTTTTAGCGGCTGTTTGTTTGCGATTGGGGCCGCTTTGGAATACGACCTATCCACGCGATCGCGCCGTTCCAGCCGTCGCCGCGCTTAATCTCAATGGTCTCATTTCAGACTGATCCAGTCATGTCAAACCAACAGCGATCGCTGTTGGTTGATCTGCAACATACATCTTGTGAGAGTCACGCTCCGCGCGACTCTCACAGAAATGACCGGGGTTTCAGCGATTTTCAATCGCTGTAAGAATTACTGAAAGCTGGCGAATTTGCCTGCTGAATTGAATCTGCTGCGTTAAAGTAGATTGATCGAGTCTCCTTAACCTGCCAGAATGGCTAGGGTTTGATTTACTACTGGTTACTTACTGGTCTGCGGCATGGCTCCTAGAAAACTGTCTGATTCTGACAAGCAAGATATTCTGCATCTGTATCGCACAACAGATGAAACGTCCTCCACGATCGCAGGTCGATATGGGGTGAGTAATTCCACAATTAGCCGCATCCTCAAACAAAACTTGTCGGATGAGGAGTATGAAGCGCTGATTCAACAAAAACGCTCTGGTTCCAGAAGCCAGACGGATATTGACTTTGGCTCAGATGAATCTTCAGACTCTGATCTAGCTGCAATATCCACGGCGGCAGAACCGGATTTTTCAGTAGATAGCCAGCCACCCATTGAGCCAAATCCGGCGGAGATTGTCACATCTCGTCGTCAGCGCAAACGCGCAACGGTAGCCAAAACATTAACAGACGATATGCCCATTCAACCGGAGCTACCCCTCTTACAGCTCTCGGAGAATGGCCAGACGTCAAATGGGGATCGAGTAGATTATGTCGATGAAACCAACACGGTACAGGAGATTCTAGAAGAAGAGATTCTGGAGCCGGAGGCGGAGTTTGAAGAAGAACTCGACGACGATGATGATCTGGATGCAGAAGCCGAACTAGATGAAGGCGGCGATCTTGATGATGATGACGATCTCGACGATGACGATGATGATTATGCGATCGCCGGAGATGACGGGTTAGGGGAGATTGCTACTGTTCATGTGCAGAGCGGCGGACGCATTCAAATTTTGCCGCTGTCGGAAGCCTCCATTCCCAAAACCTTTTATCTGGTGGTTGATCGGTCGTCTGAGCTAATTACCCGTCCCCTCAAGGATTTTGCCGATTTGGGCCAAATCCCCGAAGACGAAATTCAGGAGAAAACCCTCCCAATCTTCGATAACCATCGCATTGCCAAGCGGTTTCTCAGACGGATGCAGCGAGTAGTCAAAGTGCCCGATGGAAAAGTCCTTCACAAAGTAGGGCCTTACTTACAGGCAAAGGGAATTACTCGACTGTTAATAGACGGACACGTTTATTCGATCTAGTCAACGTGAATTCGATAGCACTCTTTGGGCCGCGCGACGCGCAGTCCAAAGGGCGTAAAAAAGTGCCCCGCGCGTCGCGCGGGGCACTTTTTTACACATTCGTTGAATTCACGTTCCTTTAAATAGTTTCGAAAGCGTCTTTAACATATCAGGAGATTTGAGCTGAGTTTGCCAATACAACAATTCAGGTTGGGCGGGGTTAACTTGTTCCCACATGTGTAGCCAAGCCTTCGCCGCGTCCGGCTGGTGTTTCGCCATTAAAAGCTGAATGTATGCACTACTGAAGACTCCAAAGTCATCGACATGAAATCGTTTGCAAGATAGTAGAGGTTTCAGTAGCGCTTCCGCAGCCTCAAGATCCCCGTTCAGAATATTGAGCTTTGCCAGTGAAGCACGGGCATATACGTAGTCAGGATATTGATCAACAATTTGACGAACCAGTGCTTGGGATTCCTCAGAGCGGCCCTGCACTTCATATGCAGCGGCCAGATTGTTTAATAAATCGGGTGCATCTGGTTCAACGTCTAGCGCTTGCTTCAGCAATTTCTCAGCTTGTTCTGCGGCTTTAACATTCCGTTGTCTGAGCAATGAGAGGGCATCTCGCAGCCAATTTTGTACTTTGCGAGGATGCTTGTGCGGCGGCTCATCATAAAATTCGTAAGCGATCAGCGATATCTCACGCCATTCACCCTGTAACCACATCCGGATTGTTTCAGATGGCAATAGTCCGGCTTCTGATGCCTTAATTGCCGCTTGGTGTCGCAATGCATCGGGCCCTGACTGACTGAGGGCAAAGTCGCGCAGTGCGGCAAGGGTTTCTGGAGTATTGACAAATCCTGCCAGCCGAACAGCAAACTCTCGACCCACCGGATCACCCCGATCGAGCAATACAGGAATCAGACGGGCTACATAAGGCTTATCGTTGAGATAATCCTGTGTGGCTTGAGCCAGTTTTTCATCATCAGCGTTTGTGTTTGATTTGATAATCGCCAGCAGTTCCTCTACGTCGTTTTGATTGATCCAGGAATTTAAGCTAAACGCCCAGGGGGCATGACGTTGACCCACGGGTTGCTGAAGGTCATCCAGGTTAGCCTGCGCTAAATTAAATCCGGGCGATCGCTTCAATGCCCGTTTCCAAGCCTCTTTCGCCTGCTTACTTTGGCCTGAGCGTTCCATTGCCACAGCAACTAGATGATGAAACAGAGCACTCGTAATGTTCAAATCATCTGCATCTTTTGCCTGTTCATATATCTCCAAAATGCCTGCGTCATCTCCTAGATAACTCAGTCCTTCGACCTTTTTCGTCCAGCGATCCCACCCTTCGGTCTGACTGGTTTTCAACCGTTCACCATACTGCTGGGCCTGTTCTCGTTCACCCTTTAAGTAGTAGAACCGGACGAGATTAGAAAGAGCATGAATATTGTCAGGCTGCTGTTCCAAAACCTGTTGGGCAATGGCGATCGCGCCATCCATATCGCCCTCAGCGTAGTGGATCAAACATAAATTATTAAAGGCCGACATAAAATCGGGCTTGAGCCGCAACACCTCTTCTTCGACCTGTCGGGCCTGTGCATAGGCTCCCCGCTCTAGATAGGCTTGACCTTGCTCATGCAAAAGGGCGATCGCTCTTCCCTCCTCTCCAGCCAAGCCCATGCCTTTCAACTCCTCCTCCATATTCGCTTCTAACTCGGCCACAAAGGTTCTGGCTTCTTTGGCCTTTTCATGGTTAGGAAAGCGATCGAGGGCATGGTGAAAGGCTTGCAGGGCCAGCAGAGGATGCATACACGATAAATAGCCACCCGCCAATCCATAGGCCGCGTCTGAATTTCTCGGATCGACCTTTAATAATCGTTCACACGCCTGGGTATAACCAGGTATGTCATTCAGCTCTAAACAAACGTTTACCAGGTGGGTCAAAACATCTACGTTGGTTGGATAGGTTTGACGGAGGTTTTCCAACACCTGATAGGCTTCCCGCCATTTTTTGCGGATCATCAACGCTTCGGCTTTTTG
>DATNPS010000166.1:0-31095 GCA_036703095.1 Crinalium sp.
GTGCAAGCTCGCCGTAGGCGAGCTTGCACGACCACCAACTTGCATGATGAGAATTGCTGCCACCTACAAAGCGATGAATTGGGATCAGGTGGGAGAATCCACACTGCGGGCGATCGGTTGCACTCTCTCAGAGTGAATTGGGCTTGTTAGGCTAGTAAAGCAGTCTCTAGACCGCTAAAGCGAAACGCTAATCTTTGTGAAAAAACGCCTTTTTGCAGCAGGAGTTGCGCTCCTTACGTTTGTCATGGTCTTATTTTCGGCATCAATCCAGCATTCCCAACCCGTTATCAGTCAGCTTGTCGTATTTGGGGATAGCCTTTCCGATACGGGTAATGTGTTTCGGGCGTCGGGAGGGGTGTATCCCCCCAATCCCCCTTATTTTCAGGGACGCTACTCGAATGGCCCAGTTTGGGTCGAGTATCTGGCTAACAAGTTAAATTTAACAGCGGCTCAGAGCCAAAATTTTGCCTTGGGTGGAGCGACTACCGGAACCAGCAGCATTAATGGTCTACCTGGAGCATTGTCTCAAGTTCAAACGTTCACGGCTACTCATCCGGATGCTGATCCCCATGCGCTTTACATCCTGTGGGCTGGAGCCAATGATTATCTGTATGGAGCGGCTGATCCAACGGTAGCGATCGCCAATTTAGAGAAATCTCTCCAATCCCTTGCCAGCATTGGTGCTCAGAAAATCTTAGTTGCCAACTTGCCCGATCTGGGACAGGTTCCCGCAACGCGCAACGATAGCAATGCCCGTTCGCTGAGTGATATTACCCGCAGACACAATCAGAATCTGGAACGGTTGTTGACTATCTTGGAACGTACCCTAAACCATACTCAAATCGTTCGCCTGGATGTTGGTTCGCTGTATTGCGACGCGATCGTCCACCCCTCTCAGTTTGGGTTTAGCAACGTCACTCAAGCCTGTTTTGAAGTGTCAGCCTGTCCTCATCCCAACCAATTTTTGTTTTGGGACGGCATTCACCCGACAACTGCCGCTCACCGAATTTTGGGAGATGCCGCGTTTGAGACGCTTCAAACCCGCGTATTTATTGCTCCTTAACCATTCCACCGGAGCACTTCTGTATTTAGAGCGATACAACGTCTCTCTAACTACCGATACCGTCTAACGTTACATTGTGTAAGCTGTAATGGTTTGAATAATGCCTAATCGCTTCTAGTCTGGGAGATATCTAGACATGCAATCTTGGCGCGATCGCTTTAATCAACTCAGTGGTAAAACTCGGTTTGTCGTTTGCCGTCTCTTTTTACATTTGGCAGGACGAGAAGCGGCTGTTGTGCTGGGAATTTTGAATGGTGCGGCCCGACAGGCCGCTGATAGCGAGGGAGATTTGCAAATCTTGGGAGAAGGACTCGCCGAAATTTGTCAGACTTTACTACAATATGACACCTATTGGCGATCGGCCAGCAATGAAGGGGATGTCTTTTGGACTGAATCCGATGCGGCTGACTATCTCGATAATTTGTTTACCGATTCGGCACAGCGCTATCAAAGTGGTGCAGATTTAGATGAATCTGCGGATGCAGAGGATGATGTGTTATCGGTTCCTGTCACCTCCAATGTAGTCGTGATGCTCACGATCGCTTACGAAGGAGAGGTTCCTTCTTTAGAGACAGACTTAGCCGACATGAGCGCTCTTAAAGCCGGATTAAAGGCCATGATCAACTTGCATTATCAGGGCAGATTGCGAGCTGTTCAGGTTCACTTTTCACCCGCACAACTGGGTGATCAACTCACGTCTGATCAGCTTTTGCTGAATTTTCCGGAACTCGTTCCAATCTAACGTTGGTTCTTTGTTATTTATCATTGGTTTCGTCTTTAAGAGAGCTATGGCTAACACTCATTCACCCACCCAAAAACTGCATCAACTTCTCGTTTTCTCAATGATCGTGACATTGGGATTGACTACGGTGTCTTGTAGTTTTTCATCTACGGATGAAGCGTATCAGAATCAACCGCAAGCACAGCAGTCAGTTTCTCCTGCTCCACAAACGCAACTTGCGGATGGTCAATATCCCGTTCAGCAGGTTACGTATGATGACGCCACTGGAGAATATCGCGTCATTCTGCTTAACACGGCACCAGGGCAGCCATCTATCTTTCAAACCAGCAATCTGCCGATGGCGCGTTTAACCGAGCAAGAGACCGCCAACCGTCAAACCAACTACCTCAACGTTGAGAACAATCAGCCCTCCCTTCATCTCACTGAAGATTTTCGGATTGAATATGTTCATAACGTAGCTGAAACGGTTCCCAATCCTCAAACAGGACAGTCAGAAACGGTTGTCGTGCGACGCGAAACTGGATTTTGGGCACCGTTTGCCGGAGCACTGGCAGGTCAAGCGTTAGGCAATTTGCTGTTTACACCGCACTATTACATGCCGCCTGTGTTTAGACCTGGTGTGGTCGTAGTTGGGTATGGCGGATATGGTCGCACCTATGATCAGGCTGTGTCACGCTACCAGTCGCGCTATCAAGCTCCACCCGCAGAAGTTCGCAATCGACGGATCTTGCGCACGGCAGGACGCTTGCGATCGCCCTCCTATGGTCAATCGAGAACCCGCACTACACAACCTTCACGCGATCGCGCTACTGGATCGGGATATGGTTCTAGCAATTTGAGACGCGATCGCGTCAGCCCCAGCCGACCCACGTATCGCCGTCCTTCTGGATTTGGCACCGGGCGATCGCGCAGTCTCGGTCGCAGAAGACGGTAAGCACGAGCCGTCGATCTTCCTGAATCAAGTGCAGGGTGGGCACTACTGCCCACCCTGCACTTGATTCAGCTTTTATCGGATTTGTTGCTGATTTCTACGTTAATCTTGACGCCGTTTTTAAGGTATTTACCCAGCGCTTCTCCCAACTCTTCTTCAGCTGATTTCGGTGGTTTTTCCTTCTTGGGTGAAAGCGAAAAGAAAAACGCCGCCACAAGTGCAAGTACACAAACAACTTCCATACGATATTAATTCTGGTTGACTGATTTCAGGACACAAAACTATCTGAACAATGCGCGATCGCACCGTTAAACACGACTGCTAGATCATGAATCAGATCAGTGTCAAATGATTAGAACACGGCGATATCGGTATTCTTCAGCCAATGACAAGTTACCGTGTCGATAACGCAATCCGAAATTCCAGATATTCATCGCAACCAGCACCCTCGCAAAACGTGAAAGAAACTATAGCAAATCTGTGGCGTGTTCCATCGCAGAGCGCCTTATTTCAGGTTCTCTAGATGTTCAGGACACACCCTTACAAAGACAACTTACAAAAACAAAATGCTGTATAGCTGTTACTACCGTTGATCCAAACCAGTTTGTCAGAGATTCACACCGAAAACTCCTTGCTGCTAACGTCATCTGACGCACTAGCCGATCATCGCGCTAAAAGATGAAAATACTTGAGACGGGAACATTCAATATATTATGAACGAAGACTAATATAAATGACATCAATTTTTTCATAGCAGTTCTCATATGCGAATCAGGACATTGCAAACTTGCCATCGGTAAGTTTGCAATGTCCTGATTCGACGTTTTGCGCGCCCGTCGGGTGCGCAAAACGTCGAATCGGTTTCAAAATGAGAATTGCTGTTAAAACTTATTGCCGTCCCAAGATTTCATCAAAAACCTGTGCTAGTTCTATAGATAGGGAAAGATTGCAGAGATGCGATCGCTTCCGACCTCCCTTGCGCTTCATGGAGGAGGATCTATGATGCTGAGTCATTCATCGACACCCCGCGAAACAGATTCCATTGCTGACCCCTGGGCTGTTTCTGAACCGTCGTCTAAATCTGAATCGCCTCATCCCTGGCACTATCAGCCAGACGCTCATCCGTTAATCTCAGCGGCAGAGCCACCGGATGGCATCTTGATGCAGGAAGGTGACCCAAACGCGCCGAAATTATCGGCTCATACGACTTCTGAAGAATCCAGCGCGGTTCAAACGCTGCTGCAAGATGAATTGAAAGTGGATGCCACACGAGAAACGCTGGGCGATCGCATTCGAGATGCGCTGGCCTTGCTCTGGTGGAAAGTGACCGGACGTGATCGCCCTGGCTAAACACGTTGTATCGCACAGGTCAGTTGCGAGAGTCAGGCTATATCTGATTTAGTTTTGCAGGAGATGGTTATTGTGACCGAACGGCGATCGCGTTTGTCATGAATGCGATCGCTTTTCCTTATTGTGAACCTACATAAGGATGTGCTAGAAAATAAAATCTCCAAGGAGGGGAGCATTAGCTGTCACAACGTCTATCTTCACAAGTTCCTCAGATTCTAGGTTTAGAGTGTAGATGAGATAAAAAAGCTCCATGTCTTAAGTTCCTGAATTTCAATCGCTGCAATAAGGAGGTGTACCAATTGCTAATGATTAGGGCAGCTTGGAACGGTTAATTTTGTGTATTGAGAGAGCACAAAAATTAATGTTATAGATGTTCCGAACCTGCTCATAGTGGATTACTTAATGAGGCAGAGATTATGAATTTGGCACCGCAAATCACCTTTAGAAATCTTCCTCCATCGGAAGCCGTTGAATCCAGTATTCGCGACCACATTACAAAACTGAATCGATATTACGATCGCATTACCAGTTGTCGCGTCGTCGTCGAAGGTTCAACCCGGCATCATCAAGGAAATCTCTACCACATTGCGATTGATCTAAGGGTTCCGGGTAAGGAATTGGTGGTGAAACGCGATCCGGGTCATAATCAAGCCCACGAAGATATTTACGTCGCTATTCGAGATGCATTTGACACGGCTGAACGGGAACTGAAAGAGTTTGTTGAACGGCAACGCAGCTAAATTCACAGGCTGAGTGCCATAGTCTGAATGCCATAAAACAATCTGGGAGCGGCGTGCAGAGTTTGGGTGTATACGGTAGCTCTAGCAAGGAGGGTGACGATTATGAAACCCCATGCCCGATTCCGCGATCGCACTGAAGCAGGACAACAGCTTGCCGCGCGGTTAGCGAAATACGCTAATCGTTCAGACGTGCTGATTCTGGGGCTACCGAGAGGGGGCGTTCCTGTTGCCTGTGAAGTAGCTCAAGCGCTGCATGCTCCGATGGATATTTGTCTGGTTCGCAAGCTCGGAGTTCCAACTCATAAGGAGTTAGCGATGGGCGCGATCGCCTCCGGTGGAGTGCGCGTGCTGAATTATGACGTGATTGGCTGGCTCAATATTTCAGGTAAAACGATTGACGAGGTTGCGGCTAAGGAACTGCGAGAATTGCAGCGTCGCGATCGCACCTACCGGGGCGATCGTCCTCAGCCAGATCTGCGCGATCACATTGTCATTATCGTAGACGATGGCTTGGCTACAGGTTCAACTATGCGAGCTGCGATTGCGGTCATTAAGATGCAGCATCCCGCCAGAGTGGTGGTTGCCGTTCCGGTTGCGCCAAAAGAAACTTGTGATGCGCTGTGGAACGAAGCCGATGAAGTGATTTGTCTAGCCACGCCAGAGCCATTCTATGCGATTGGCCTATGGTACGAAAATTTTGCTCAAACGACTGACGACGACGTGCACCGTTGCTTAGAGCAAATGACCTGCGAATCTGCGATCGCTTAGAAAACTATGTTTAACGTGAACTCGTAGCGCCATTTCAGCCGCGCGACGCGCAGGGCACCTTTTAGCGCATTCGTTGAATCCACGTGTGTTTAGTTTGAAAGGTTTTCTGCGATCGCTGTAAATTCGCCAACCGATTTCATGTCGTTTGATAAGTCAGATGGAATCGATGCGTTTGAAAACCAGCCAACATCTAGTGTGTACGTTCCATCGGGTAATGGGGCGCTCAGCGGAATGGAATGTATGTCACGAATGAGCATTCCGCGCTTGATGAATTTTGTCGATAATATGCTTTGGGTGAAGGGTGAAGTCGTTTGTCCCCAGGAGGGGCGATCGCGTCCTTTAATATTCACCGCGACGATTGGATCAGAGGGGAGCGACCGCAAAATCTTCCAGTAGAGCGTAACTGTCAGATGGGTAGCATCGCTAGAGCGAACCACATCATATCCTCGCAGCCGCACTGCATCTCCAAATGCTTGATTCGTAGCGGGTTGAACCGTAGCTAAATCTTTGGAGCGAGCGATCGCACCGGGATATATTTGAACATAATCCACCCCATGCAGCGAAATCGTATGCAGCGGCGGTTGCGCCGTGAAGTAGGACAAAATTTCGGGCGATGGCAGTTGACGCTGACGCTGATTGATGTAAAACACTAGGTAATTCGCCTTGTAGAGCCAGCGGCGCTCGCGTTCACTGCTCATTTTTCTGTCAATCTCGACCGTCTTTTGCTGCGAGTACGGCTTAAACGAGGCAGAATACCAGCTTCCAATCGTAATCGTTCCGGGCTGAAATGTTTGATCGAACCAGTGAGCCGCCTGATCTAACCCCTCTCCGTTGCCGATCATCATTAGCCGTTGAGCGCTAACGGCTCCACCCAGCACTGGATTAAAGAAGGTCAGGTAATAGGGATAATGAGGAACGGCGATCGCCACCTGAATCAGAACAAGCAATCCAGCCGCCTTTGTTGCAACCTGTTTAAGTGATAGGAAATGGCTCAATCCGTCCAAGAGCCAATACCATCCGGCAGCCGAGAGAAACGCCAAAGCGGGTAGGGTGGGCAAAATGTAGCGGTCGATTTTGTTGTCACTGCCAGATAACACCAACAGCACTGAGGCACTCATCAGCACCAATGCCGTTAACTCTACCGGATGAGAGAGCGATCGCCGCCACCGTGGCACCAGTAACGCCATTAATCCAAACAGAATTCCCAACAGCAGCACGGGCGAGAGGCGATACAGCAGCACCAGTGGATAAAATAGCGCTCCCGGTGAATCGGTTAAGGCTCCCATGAAAAAGAAAAAGCCACGTTCCGTTTCGGCTCTGAGTTCTGTCACCAATCGCCCTACGGTTTGCACGGGCTGAACCCACATGGCCGGAAAAATGACGATGAAAGTCGCTAATCCTGTTGCTCCCCAGATGGCCATATCGGTCGCTTGCCGCAAAATCCCGCGTTTGGGAAATCGCGATCGCCATACTCCTAACTCAATTAGGGCCAGCCAAACGGCGATCGCAGGCAATATGGTTAGCGTCGGTGTTTTGGTGGCAACGGCTAATCCTAACCCAACTCCCGATTGAATTAGCAAAGTCCGTTCCCTATCCTCTCGCAAGTACAGCAACAGCAGGAGCGTCGCGATCGCCAGAAAGTCTACCTGTAGAGCATCAGTGACCACTAACCGCTGATACGCCAGAAAAAACGGCTCGAAGGTGAGTAGCCCAATCCCTAAAAGGGCGATCGCCGTTCCAAACAGCCGTTTTGCCAGAGAAAATAAATAAACGATGCAGGCTGAGGTCAGGAGAGCTTGCAAAATGCGCGCGATCACCAGAGCGCCCAAGGCCATTTCACGCTGGTCTAACAGGGATCGAATACAGGATTTTAGCGAACCCTGAAGGACACCTGGCGTATTGTGAAACAGACAATACAGGCTCTGCCCCATGCCGTTAATCCACATATTGGTGACACCGGGATGATGCCACTGGTAAGTTTTGGCTAAATCAAACTGAAGCAGGTTCTTGACGAAATGCAAACTGAAGCGCATCCAGTCGCTCTCATCAATATTAATGGGAACCTGAGGAGCCAGAAGCCGCAGAATAAGAGATACCCCAAAGATGCAGGTATAAAGGATTGCCGGATTGGCCGCCATAGGTTGCAGGTTTGTACGGGATGGGCAGGGGACTCCTGCATTATCTGATGCTTGGGATCACGAATAAATTAAAAACAAATTTTTAATTTTTGAAAGCGTGGCTCAGTCGCGCTTTCAAAAATTAAGTTTGGGTTTTATTAAATTTACGTTCTCTAGGGTTGTCCTCTATCTTCTGCCGTCTGCCTCCTGCCATCTGCCTTTCTTCTAGTTCTTGCTTAAGCCACAGTTCCAAAACAGAGGAAATTGCCTATTCTGGGAAAGGAACGTATAAGAAAATAAATATGATCAGTGAATTGAGTCAGAGTGGTTCAGGGAGACCGCTCACGATCGCCATTGTTGGAGATGTGCATGATGCCTGGGATAGTCAGGATGAAATTGCGCTTAAAAAATTAGGAGCCAGGCTGGTGTTGCTGGTTGGCGATTTTGGTAACGAATCGGTAGAGGTGGTGCGGGCGATCGCCAACATGTCCATCCCAAAAGCTGTGATTCTCGGCAACCATGATGCCTGGTACACGGCTACCGATTGGGGACGCAAGATGCGTCCTGCTGGAAGCCATGAAGACCGAGTGCAGCAACAAATCGACCTGTTGGGGGTCACTCATGTCGGCTATAACAAGCTTGATTTTCCAGAATTTCAACTATCGGTTGTGGGTGCCCGTCCGTTTAGCTGGGGTGGTTCTGTCTGGAAGTACGAAGATTTTTATCGGACACGCTATCACGTCCACAGCTTTGAGGAATCAACTGCCCGAATTGTAGATGCGGCACGCCAAACGGCCTATGATACGGTGCTGTTCATCGGTCACTGTGGGCCATCTGGTTTGGGTGACGAGGCTGAAGATCCTTGCGGCAGAGATTGGAAACCGCTTGGCGGTGATTTTGGCGATCCTGATTTTGAGGCGGCGATCGCTCAAACTCGTGCATTAGGAAAAAATATTCCTCTGGTTGCCTTCGGCCATATGCATCATCACCTCCGCCATACCAATCAGCAGCTTCGTACAGCGCTTAAAACCGACGCAGACGGGACGGTATATGTCAATGCGGCCAATGTGCCTCGTATTATTCGAACGGAAGAGGATTGCCTGCGAAATTTCACGCTGGTGACGCTAAAAGATGGAGCCGTGTTTCAGGTGGCGTTGGTTTGGCTCAATCAAGATTTGGCAGTTCAGTCTAAGCAAATCTTTTATCAGCAGCCCTTTCCAGTTGCAGAAGCCGTCTGACAGGCTGCTTTTGATAGAAGATTTGGGTATTCGATGGGTGCGCAAACAGCAATTCTCATTTCGAAACCAATTGTGGGTTTGGCGTGCTCAACGGGCGTGCCAAACCACGATCGGTGGCAATGCAAGTTCACCGCAGGCAAACTTGCATTGCCCCCAATTGGCAGAATGAGAATAATCGCTTTAAACAAAGAATTGTGCTCGGGGTAAGGACATCAGCAATTCTCATTTTGAAACCGACTGCGGATTTGCCGCGCCCGTCGGGCGCGGCAAATCCGCAGTCGGTTGCCGTGCAAGATCGCCGCAGGCGAGCTTGCACGGCAACCGATTTGCATAATGAGAATTGCTGTAAGGACATTTTGATCAATGTCGTGAAATTGGCACAGCAAAAATCCATTTGAGAAATAACTCGATCGACAATAGGAGGATGAATTCTCGCCTGATCGGGTGTTCCAGTTCCAAATTTAAACTTGGTAGGCTGCAAATAGTTTAGACGGTAGAGAAATTTACCAAATGATCTAAGTTCAATCTTATTAAAACGTTCTAGAGCAATCGATATTTACTACGTCTATGCGATCGCCTGCTTAGTACACCTTGTCATAAATAAGGGTCGGAATTCGGGGTGCAGGGGTGGAACTCCTGGCGGGGGGCGCAGCCCCCACATCCCCCTGGTTTTATGTCTAATCTCTTTCTATGAATAGCGGTACTTGGAGTAATCAGGACGCGTAGCGTCAATTCAACCTGTTCATAACGTATCTCAAATGATGAAAAAAATGGTGTGGCAGGGTGTGACCTATTGGATAGGAACCCTGTTAATTGCAAACGCGTTAACTCCGGTTGCTCAGGCACTTTCACCGGACTACTCGACTCAACCGATTCAGCCAGTTCAGACTGGAAATACATGTACCACGAACCGAAATGAAGCTGCCGAAAGAGCCGCTTATGAATTGTCAGAGCGGGTGACGCAAGCGATTAGCGATCGCCGCCTTGAGGATGCTGCATACAACCTGTCGCAAGCACTGCGAAGTGCGCAGGTGCTACAGAATGCTCAAACCAAAGCCAACATGACGGAAACGTGGATTGCCAGCGGGCCTGGGCAGCCCAGTCTGCTCGACCAAATTGTCAAACTGGCCATTGAGGCCGATCGCCCCGACATAGCGTTAAACATTTTGCCCGCTGCACGGCAATATACCCAAAGTTTGAGTAGCGCTTACAGCCGCATTAAAACGGCGGGATTGGTGGCGATCGCCAATGATTATCAACAGTTAGGACAGTCCGGTCAGGCAACATCTGTGTTAGCAGACGCTTTGCGAGCCGCCAGTTTCATTCGGGGAGCCGAGTTTACTGCGCCTGCACTCACCAGTATTGCGCAGGGATATGTGGCGATTGGACAAGCCAGCACTGCATTACCGCTGCTGGATCAGGCGCTTCAGGCGGCAAACACCATTCAGGCGACCAATCATCGAGTTCCGACGCTCAGCCAGATTGCGATCGCCTATGCAACGGCAGGAAATTTGGATCGAGCGCTGCAAACGGCTCAAGGCATTCAAACAACACCCTACTACGGCTCAAACGCGTTGCGCGCGGTAGCGAGCCAGTATCTCCAGAAAGGGGACTTTAACCAGGCCATTCAAGTCGTTCAGCGAATTCCTGATGTCGATCTTAAGGCGATCGCCTTAGCCGAAATAGCCGGAGCATATGCGAAAGCCGGACAGGCCGATCAAGCCTCGCAAACCTTTACTCTAGCGCTGCAAACGGCACGAACGGTCAGGAACCAGGGCTTCAGAATTATGGGTGAGGTAGTTAAGCAATACGCACAGAGTGGTCAAATCGATGCGGCTCGCACGGCTGCTCAAGCGATTCCCGATTTGCCTGTGAAGGTACAAACGTTGGCAGCGATCGCCCTTACCTACGCAGAAGCAGGACGTGCGGCTGATGCCACGGCTACTCTGGATCAGGCGATTCAGCAGGTTAAAACTGTTCGGGATGTAAACGAACAGGCTAATTTGCTGTCTCCCATCGTTGAAGAGTATCGTGTTCAAGGGCAATATCGGCTGTCCTTTCAAGCCGCTCAAGCGCTGTCATCCGATGAATTTTCGGGGCGCGAGGGGGTGTATTCGAGCATCGTCCGCAGCGCGATCGCAGCCGATCAGCTTGACCTGGCGCTAGAAGTCAATCAGGCGATTGGCTCTAATTGGAGCGATTATAAAAACCAGGGATATCAAGGGATTGCGATCGCCTATGCCAAAGCTGGACAGTTTGACCGAGCGTTGCAAATCGCGAACCTGGCCGACAATTTTGGCAGCTATTCTTATCAAGTACGAACTCTAGCAGCGATCGCAGGTGAAGCGCAGAAACGAGGTCAAACAACTCAAGCGGAAACAATTCTGACACAAGCGCTAGAGATTACAAACCAGTTTGATACAGTCAATCAAAAAGCAGATGGATTAGTGGCGATCGCGATCCAATATGCGATCGCTGGACAAACCAATCGATCCGCACAATTACAACAGCAGATGTTGACTCTAGCTAGTGGAATTGAAGATGCCAGCACTCAAGGCTATGTGCTACGCGAAGCGATTAGTCAGTATCTCAACGCGAATCAATATGTGTCCGCTATACAGGCAGCACAAGCAATTCGAGACATGGGTGAACGAATGAATAACCTCACCTCTGTTGTAAATCAGGCGATTCAAGCAGGACAATATGCTCGGGCACTGCAAGCCGTGCGATCAATTAATGTTCCTGAATCGAAAACTCGCTTTCTGGTCACAATTGCGACTCGCTATTTGCAAACTGCGCAACCCAATCAGGCTAGCCCGATTCTGGCGGAAGCCTTTGAGGTGGCGAAAACCATTTCTGATCCAGAATCTAAAACGATTGTGGTGAGAGTCGATTATGACGCAAATGGCAATCCTATCCCGTCAACTACCATTGATGATGATAACGATCGGGGCAGTTTGTTAGAGGCGATCGCGATCGCCTATGGTCAGGCAGGGCAATATAATCGAGCCGTGCAAGTGGCGCAAACGATTCAGGATACGAATGCCCGTAATCAACTGCTACAGCGGATTCGCTGTTAGAACGATAGGTTGAGGAAGGGGCGATCGCCCCTTTACCTGTTGTGCGATCGCTCCCGACAATGTCACTGTCATAGCGGGTGACATTAGTGGTGACGTTCACTTTTTCAGAATAGAAGGCTAAGGCTACAATTTCCGTGTAATTCCGTAAAACATGGTCGAGTTTTACGGCTAGCAATGGTATTCAGTCAGCATAATTTCTAGTTTGAACACCGCTGATTCTGTTTTGATATGCGTCAATGGGGTTCAAAACAGAATCGACGGAGTAAAAAATAGAATCGACGGGGTTCAAAACAGAATCGACGCCCATCAAAACAGAATCGATGGGGTTCAAAACAGAATTGACGGGGTTAAAAAACGGATCGACGGAGTAAAAAACAGAATCGACGGGGTTTAAAACAGAATCGACGCATATCAAAACAGCATTACACTCGTTGCCAAGCTCTAGCTTGGTAATGCAATGTGGGAAGTTCCTGCTTCCCGCTGCGATCGCAACTCTTCTTTTAGGCTAGCTAGAGATATTTCCTCCGTTTCTTGCAAAGCAACATCTGCATCAAAACTATCTATCTCATCTTCTAGAGCGTCCAGAGGGAACTCTAAATCTACCTTGTATTTAAATTGTAGATATTGCAAAAAGTGATAAAGCTCATCTAACGCCGCTCGATTTAGGGCGGGTATTTCTAGGACGACAGGCTCAGTTAATGGCAAGGTGGTCATAACTCAACTCAAGCTCGTTTGACAGAAACATACCTCCCATTTTATGACTGATCGATCTGAATGCACTCGTTACCAAGCTACACTCGCGATCGCCTATGGTCAGGCAGGACACAACCGAGCCGTGCAGGTGGCACTGAGTTGAGCGGCGGGAAACCCAACTGGATTAGAAATGTTGGGTTTCCTACGTCAACCCAACCTACACAAGGCCATGAGCATTCTCTAAAGTTTCCGGGTTAATAGAAGTTATTCTAGGGGAGTCGAAAGAAATTCCGGACGTTGTTCTGCCGCTGCGGATAATTTGCTTAACGCAGGATAATGAGCTGCATCAACAACATCAGGAATGACAAATTGCGTAAAGCGCCACGCCACACAAACTGAGATATCGGGTTGCAATATCTGATCGTTGATTAGCCAAGGCGATCGCTGAGTTGCAGCCTGTTCTAACAAATCATATCCGGCCAAAAGCTGTTGGGTGACGCGATCGATCCAGGGCTGATGTTGTTTTTCAACCGGACGCAACTCTCGTTCATAGACAATCTGCACTGTTTTTTCACAAACGATTAGTGCAAGACCGAGTAGTTGGAGCGATCGCTGACGTAACGCCGGATTAGATGGCATCAAGCTTTTTTCAGGCTCAACCAGTGTTTCAATGTAATCCAAAATTAATGTGGAATCCATTAACACATCGCCATTGTCGCAGACCAGAGTCGGTGCTTTAACTAGAGGGTTAATCTTGCTAAACTCATCGACGTTTCGGAACACTGAAAGCGGCTGATGATCGAAGGGAATTCCCAGGCATTTAAGTGAAATAGCGACCCGCCGCACGTAAGGAGAATCCAGCATTCCGATGAGTTGCATAAGCACACCTTCCGTTCAATAGTATTGCCTCAGACTATAATGCAGTATTACGTGAATCGCACCGATGGTGTGTTTTGTGCTCTCGTCGAGAGTTAAAAAACACAATTGGTTTCAAAGCGATCATGACTGAATACAATCAGATTTTGTGTTGGTGAAAATATGTTACTAGAGTTAGCGATCGGTGATGCGTATGGGGCTGGCTTTGAATACGCTTCCAGGTCAATTCTGGAACAGAATGATTTATCGGCTTATCTTCAACATCCCTACCACAACACCCGTCCTGGTCAATACACCGATGACACTCAGATGAGTCTAGCGATCGCTGAAGCCATCGTATCAGACGATCCCTGGACTCCCGAATCTCTGGCATCTCGTTTTGTTGACGCGTTCCATCGCGATCCGCGTAAAGGGTACGCATCGCGCTTTTACGATTTCTTGCAGCAAACGCATACAGGTCACGAGTTTTTGGCTAACATGAAACCTGTCAGCGATCGCAGTGGAGCCGCGATGCGAGCATGTCCAATCGGCGTTTTTGCAGACGTAGCAGACGTGTTGGAAAAAGCAGCAATTCAAGCTCGCCTAACTCACGATACACCTGCTGGAATTGCCGCCGCGCAAGCTTCGGCATTAATGACTCATTACTTTCTTTACGATCTAGGATCAGCGTCAGAATTGGGCAATTTTTTAGATCATCATGTTCCAGATTGTCAATGGTCTGAACCGTGGACAGGTGAAGTAGGGGAAAAGGGCTGGATGAGCGTGAGAGCAGCCATAACAGCTATTACGCGTAACGCTAACCTCAGCGATATCCTGCGCGATAGCGTTAATTTTGGTGGCGACGTTGATACGGTAGCCACGATCGCACTCGCGGCGGCAAGTTGCAGCCAGGCTATTTCTCAGGATTTGCCCAATCATTTGCGAGAGGGACTTGAGAATGAAACCTATGGACGGGATTACATTCAAGATCTGGACGTGCGTCTGTTAGCAAAAGTGCAGCGAGAATAGTGCGATCGCTCAGAAAATTAAGTAGAACGGAACCAAGCAGTAGTGCAAACCCAACCCATTGAGTTAACAAAATTGATTCATGCAGAATGGTTATATTTAACACGACAGAAAGCAGTGGAGTGAGTAATGCGATCGCAGAACACGTTGTGGTTGAACTAAGATGTAAAGCTTGATTCCAGAGCAGGAATGCGATCGCGGTTGGAAATATTGCGAGATAGAGAACACCTGTCCATTCAGTAGAGGTTAATGGCCATGTCAATCCAAACGCTGGTATTAACCCAATTAGAAATAATAAACCGAACCCGTTAAAGAGAAACATTCCCACATCTGGATCAAACTGTTTGTGCTGAATGAGAACTGAGAAGAATGCCCAGGCGATCGCTGCGATCAGGGTTGCAACGATTCCGATATTGGGTTCAACATTCAGCAGTTGATCCTTGGCCATCAAAAAGTAAACTCCCGCACACCCCGTGATGAGCAGCAAAACGGCTTTAGCCGATAACGGTTCGCGAAACCATAGGGCTGAGAGCAATGTCATCAACAGCGGATACAGGTAAAACAGAGAAACCACCTGTGAAGCAGGTAATAGCTGATAACCTGTTAAGTAACAAACCTGCTGGATACCTAATCCAATCACTCCTGCGATCAAGAACAGCGATCGCTGTTTTTTCCACTCCTGCCGCAATACCATTAGTTTCTTTTGGATGATGAGATTAATCCCTAACGCACAAGTTGCGAGAAAGCTGACATAAACAGTCGTCGTAAAACTTGCAAGATGCAGAACTGATAGCTTGAAAACTGTTCCAATCGTTGCCCAGAATAACACTGCTAACAACGCACAAAGTAATCCAGCGAGAGGGTTTTTAGCTCCTCTCAAGGGGGAACTAGTCATAGCGATCGCCTCAATTGATGAACTATAGCAACCGTCAAGACCGTTAGGACAAGAAGGATGGACCCCCTGCACCCTGTCCTAATCAACCCTTCAATTGCGATAAATTTGATGCATGAAGAACATAGAGAGAACCGTAATTTATGCAGGGTAGATAGTACCTACCCTACGTTTGAGCTGGGGTTCAGCGAATTTAAGAACTAATGGCAGACAATGGTACAGAGAGGTTTGCTGCGGTATGTTGAATGAATTCGTCCAACGTTTGCACGATCGCGAAAAGATAATTGAGGGTGGCTAAGGATGCAGTGTGAACGTATTCGGCGGAAACAACCGTTTCGCGAAAGGCAAGAGAACGAGTAGCACAAGCATCCGCAATCACCGTTACTTGTAAGCCATCGTCATAGGCAACACGCACCGTTGCGTCGATCGCCATGTGGGTCATCATGCCGCAAACCACCAAATGATCGACACCTGCGGCGTCCAGTTCCGATTTCAGCGTAGACGCCCTGAAGCAGTTGGGATGGTGCTTCTGGATAATGACTTCTCCGGGTAATGGCTGTACGCTGGCATGAATCTCAATGCCCGGAGTATTAGGAAAGAAAAATGTCGCACCGGGACGAATCGAAATGTGCTGAACGTGAAAGATGGGTAAATGATGCTGACGGAAAAAGGCTAACACTTTACCAGCCTGTATTCCGGCTTCAATGCTTCCTTCTAATTCAAACTTACCGCTAGGGAAGTAATCATTTTGAATATCAATCAAAACTAATCCAGATGTCATGTTGACCTCGCAGAATTGAATGTTTGTGCTGATGGTCACAGACTATCAAGGGTCGATAGCGACTGAATTTCGATTCTGTTTGGAGGCTATAACGAAAGGTTATAATCTACACGGATTTCCATCAATGCTAAGGGCGATCGCCATGAATATTGAATGGTTTCACTGCTTTGTCGAAACCGTACATTCAAAAAGCTTATTGAAGACCAGCCTTGCGCTCAACATTTCCCAACCTGCTGCCAGTAAACAGATTCAGAAGCTAGAGCAAACGTTTGGCGTTATGCTATTTCGCCGTTCTCATAAAGGGATGGAGCTAACGGAAGCGGGACGGATTTTATATAATCGCATTCGACCTGTGTTATCAGAACTGGCTGCCATTCAGCGTGAGTTGCAGAATGTAGAATCCCTCAAGCAAATCTCACTGGGAACGTTACCGAGTTTGGCGGCCTATTATCTACCGTCACGAGTGAATGCGTTACAAAAGCAGGGAACAACCGTTGCGCTTCAGGTGTTTAATACGTCTCGTGAAGCACTAGAGCAGTTGCGGTCTGGACAATTGGATGGGGCGATCGTGCAAATGGCACCGTCATTGCAAATTGAAGAGTTTCCCTGGCATCAGGAGGTTTTAACCGAGCCATACTATGCGATCGTGCCGCTTCAGCATTCGCTCAGTCAACGCCGCGCCGTAACGATGACGGATTTGCGGCGAGAAGCCATTGTTACCTATCCGTCTGCCTGCGATACTCGTCAGAGCATTGTGCGTAGCTACGAATATCAGGGATGGCAACCTAAAGTGGTGACTGAAATTGGATTTGGGGAATCCATTCTAAATTTTGTGGCTAGCGGGGCAGGCATTACGATCGTGCCGCAGATTATAGCCGCTCATGCAAATCATTTGTCGGTTGTCACATTGCCCATTCGGGATTTTAGTGAACAGCGTACCCTCGTTCTCGTCACGCGATCTGAACGCATTGGAAAACTGCTGCATCAACAATTCATAAATGGATAAGTAGCTCAACATAATTGAACCAAACCCCAGAAAAATCGGGGGTGCTTCCCGGAGGGAAGCACCCCCGATTTTTCTATCTAATATTTAATTGTGTCCATCTACTTATGAGGGTATTGCTCTAATGTCTATTCCCCAACTTGCATTCCATCCAGACGGCCCCATTTGCTCCAGGCTGGTGTTTGGCGTTTGGCGAATGGCTGATTGGCACCTGCCAATCCACGATCGCTTGACGCTGATTCATGACTGTTTGGAATTAGGCATTACAACCTTTGATCATGCCGATATTTATGGTGATTACACTTGCGAAGGGCTGTTTGGAGCCGCGTTGAAAGACGATCCGTCACTGCGATCGCGCCTTCAGATCGTAACGAAATGCGGCATTAAATTAGTATCACCCAATCGCCCCAGCCACACCATTAAGCATTACGATACCAGTCGCGCTCACATTCTGGCGTCTGTCGAGCGATCGCTGCAAGAATTGCACACCGATTATCTGGATGTGCTGTTGATTCATCGTCCCGATCCGTTTATGGATGCCGATGAAACCGCAGAGGCGTTTACTCAACTCAGGCAAGCCGAAAAAGTCCGGTATTTTGGCGTGTCTAATTTCCTGCCTCATCAGTTTGATTTGTTAGCATCGCGACTTGATTTTCCGCTCGTCACTAACCAGCTTGAAATTTCTGTGATGCATCTGGATGCATTTGCCGATGGCACGCTTGACCAATGTCAGCAATTGCGAATTGCACCGATGGCCTGGTCGCCCTTGGGAGGTGGCAGATTGTTCAAAAGTGATGATCCCCAGGCCGTGCGGCTGCGAGGAACGTTGACGGCGATCGCCCAGCAATTTGATGGAGCAACCCTTGATCAGATTGCTCTGGCGTGGCTGCTGGCGCATCCGGCTCATATCGTGCCCATCTTGGGAACTGGCAATCGCGATCGCATTCGTAGTGCCAGTGCTGCAACCCGTATCAACCTGAGTCGTGAGCAGTGGTTTACAATTTGGACAGCCTCTACTGGCATTGATGTTCCTTAGTGTTGTTCCGTTGACCTTATGACTGCTACACCGCCCAATCAACCCAACTCTCCATCGGCTGATGCTCCCTTAGATGCTGATGCTCTTTTGCTATCACTGCGCCGTAAGGAGGGAACCTGGACGGCTTGGGGTAAGGCATGTCAACGGCTGCAAAAAGCGGGCTACACTCCCCAGCAAATCTTTGAAGGGACTGGATTTGAGCCGATCCAGCAAAATCAGATTATTGTTGCGGCTCAGGTGTATGAGTCGGTGTTAGAGGTAGGTGTGTCGGATACGGTGAAGTCGCGATTTGAGCGCACGGGTAGCGACACGCTTTATGAATTTCGGATTCTGAACCAGGGCGATCGCGCGGCGGCGGCTGAATTGGTGGTGGCTCAGGGGATCGATTCGGAAGGGTCACGAGAAATTGCCAAGGCCCTAAAAGATTTTTCTCGGCTGTCTACCCCGCCGGAAGGATTCACCAATCCTCCCGGTGATGCGGTGGCCTATCACTATTGGCGATTGGCCCGTCAGCAGCCTGATTTGCAAACGCGATCGCGTCTGATTGCGATGGGGCTACGGTTTGCCAGCAGCGATACGGCCCGTCGGCAGGTGGAAAAGCTCTTGACTGACTTCACCGTTGCCAAAGCCAAACCAGCCCCCACGTTGCCGCTCTATCGCCTGGAAACCGAATCTGAAGTGCCACGAGTTTTGCCCGTGGTGGGCAGAATGCCCCTGACCGCAGAAGATATCAAAGCCGTGCCTCTGGTCGAGGAAGAAGGGCCGTTTCAAATGGTGCGCTTTGCTGGAACTGGAGCCTGGGTGCCGATGCCGGGTTGGCAAATTGTCTTTAATGCCGAAGATCCGGTCGTGATCCTGTCAGATACCAGCCAGCTTCCGGGTAACATTTCTGGCCCGGCTGAAGAGGTGCTGGTCATGATCGATCGGGCGCAGCGTGAATGGGATGAGTTTGCTTACTTCGTAGTGGAGCAGGATAACCAGATTGCAATCCAATGGTTTGCCGAAGCCCCAGATGTGCCCCTTCTAGGACGAGTGCTGGTCGTCCTGCGGCCTAAGAAAGTGCTGGACGAGGACTATAACAAGGAGTTGTGGCAGTTGGATGAGTAGGGTGTTGGGTGTTGGGAAGAGGGGGAAGGTAGGAGAGATGGGAGGATGGGGAAGGTGGGGAGGATGGGGAAGATAGGGGAGAATTAACTTTATCCCATACCCTGTATCCCTCAACACCCAACACCCAACCACGACATCCTTCCCAAATCTGATCCTTTGTTTTCAAGAATTCATGATAATAGTCAATATACCCACATATAGGTTGAGATCGTTTCATGGCTAGCTCTGGGTCATCTCCACCCAAAACACGATTATTGAGCTGGTGGGAGTCCCTAAGCCCCCTGTCGCGTCTGGTAGCAATCGCTCTGGCGGCACCGTTGACGGTGCTGAATGCCTGGGCGTTTGCTGAAATTTTTGGCTATTTTGAATCGCTGTTTGTGATTTTGCTGGTGGCCTCGCTGCTGGCGTTTTTGCTGAACTATCCGGCGAGCTGGCTCGAAGGACGCGGGTTTAAGCGATCGCAGGCGGCCATTCTGGTATTTCTGGTTAGCATTATTCTGCTGGTATCGCTGGGTGTAACGCTGGTACCACTGGCGATCGCCCAGGCTCAACAGTTGGTGGTGCGATTGCCAGAGTGGATTGATTCGGCTCAGCGGCAGTTGGTCATGCTCAACGAGCAGGTTGATACGCTGGGTTTACCGATTAGCCTGGATGGGTTAATCGACCAGATCAATAATCGATTGAAGGGCCAACTTCAAAGTATTGCCGGAAGCGTGCTGAACCTCACGCTAAGCGTTACGGTTTTTACCGTTGTGCGATTGCTGGATGTGCTGCTGACGATTGTTTTAACGTTTTATCTGTTGCTGCACTGCAATGAAATTTGGACAAGCTTAATTGAGTGGCTACCCAAACGGATTCAGAAGCCCTTTTCAGATACGTTGCGATTGAGCTTCCAAAACTATTTCATTGGCCAGATTATTTTGGCAACATCGCTGGGGTTAGGCTTAACATCGCTCTTTTTATTGCTGAAGGTGCCATTTGGACTGTTGTTTGGCCTGACGATTGGACTGATGGCTTTAGTGCCATTTGGTGGCTCCACCGGAATTGCACTCGTAACGTTCCTGGTCGCTCTGCGCGATTTTGGGATGGCGTTTCAAGTGCTGGCGGTTTCTCTGGTGGTTCAACAAATCGTGGAGAACGGGGTCGCTCCCAGAGTGCTGGGCAGCGTGACGGGCTTAAATCCTTTCTGGGTTTTTATCTCGATCCTGACCGGAGTCAGAGTTGGGGGATTGTTAGGCGTCGTTGTGGCTGTCCCGACGGCGGTGGTGATTAAGGAAGCGCTGCTTGCCATTCGTTCGGTTAAGTTAACGGACGGAACGGCGTATACGGTGCCGGATGAGGAGGATGGGGCGATCGCTGCTACCCCTCGTCACGATGAAGAACCAAAGTTAGAGGTTTCGAATTTGCCTAAAGAGGAAACCTACACCTCCACATAATACGCCCCGTAGAGACGTGCCACTGGCACGTCTCCCTAACCATCGATACCCAACCTGTGTATCAAACATTATTCAAAACCAAAATTCTGTTTCTGCATGGCGCTGTGTGGGAGACGTGCCAGTGGCACGTCTCTACGGGATTAACTGGGGGTGGCTTAATCTATTCGTCCCGCAGGGCATGGATGATTTTTCGCTTGATTTCGACAAATTCAGGGGACAGCTTAATGTCCAGGTCGCGCTGTTCGGGTAACGGGATGGGTACCTCTAGCTTGAGGCGGCCCGGACGAGAACTCATCACATAAACTCGCTGCGATAGAAAAATCGCTTCTTCTACGTCGTGGGTAATCATCATGACGGTGACGTGCGTCCGTGCCCACAGATCGAGGAGGAATTGCTGCATCTGCTCTTTGGTTTGGGCATCGAGCGCTCCAAAGGGTTCATCCATCAGCAGCACTTCCGGATCATTGGCGAGGGCACGGGCGATCGCCACCCGCTGTTTCATCCCGCCCGAAAGCTGTTTAGGATAAGCTTTGGCAAACTGAGTTAAGCCCACTACATCGAGATAGTAGGACACGCGTTCGCGCTGTTCGGCCTTGGGCATTTTGCGGAGTTCTAACCCAAAGGCAATATTTTCGGATACCGTCAGCCAGGGATACAGAGTATAGCCCTGAAATACCATGCCGCGATCTGATCCGGGCCCTGCAACGACTGAGCCATCGACCAGAACTTGACCTGCGGAAGGGGTCGCCAATCCGGCCACGATATTGAGCAGGGTGGATTTGCCGCAGCCCGACGCGCCAACCAAACAAACAAATTCTCTAGGGAAAAGCTGCAAATTAATATTTTGCAGCACCATTAATTGCTTTCCCTGCACCGGAAATGACTTGAAGAGGTCGCGAACCTCCATCTTTGGCTGCATAGGCAATCGATCCGAATCCACAGTCTGGGTTGGTTGGGTTCCCTGTTCCCGCGTAGTGGCGAAGGGGCGGGTGTTGAGCATGGACTTGATTCCTCGGCAACGGAAGGACGAATGGCTAACGATGCTGTCGCTATGCACTCTTTCAGTTAAACCGATAGAACTCAGGTTAAATGTCAGTTCCGATACATTTCATGGCCAGTTCATACGCAAGTATTCATATAGCAAGCTAACCAAAACCGAATCAGTCAGAAGCAGGGCGCAGATTGCACTGTGCGCCTTGTTTTCGGTGATTCGCGATGGACGACTATTCCCACCATTCTCCAACGACCTTTTGCCGTGGTCAATTTAATTCGCAAAGACACCCAAAACGATTCTCAAAGTACAACGGCCTGGTTAAAAAACTGGCAGCCGCGATCGCTCAAACATGAAGCTACAACGCTCCCTGCTGAAGTATATTCCGCTCCCGAAATTTATCGACTAGAGCAAAAAAATATTTTTGGCAAATATTGGTATTACGTTGGTCATATCAGTCAGCTTCAGGGTTCTGGGTCATACTTCACGGTTGATATTGCCGAACAGCCGCTTGTCATTTTGCAGGATAAAGCGGGTCAACTCCGGGCGTTTTACAACATCTGCACGCATCGGGCTGGCCCGGTCGCTCTGGGCAGCGGTATGTGCAATCGGCTGACCTGCCTTTATCACGCCTGGAGTTTTGATCTGGATGGCCATCTGCGCGGCATTCCAGACATGGAAACGGCAGAGAATTTTGACCTGGCGGCCCATGCCCTGACGCCCGTTAAGGTAGATACCTGGGGGCCGTTTATCTTTGTCAATCTCGACCCCAATTCAGAACCACTCTCGGTTCAAATGGGCGAATTGCCAGAGATCTTCCAGCGCTATCGGTTCAACGACTGGGCCAGAGTGCATTCCATTGACTACTGGACGGATACGAACTGGAAGCTTTACGTGGAAAACAACACCGAAAGCTATCACGAGCCGTCCGTGCATCCCGTTTTAGCCAAGTATTATCAGCAGGTGAAAGCAGAGGCTCGCTATCACTACTATCTGCAATTTACGCCGTTTGTTGAGAAGGGCGAGTTGCCGTCCAGCCTTAATCCTGAACTCTATATTGGCGGGCTGAATGAATACGAGATGTCGGGCGTTTCCACCATGAGTTTCTTCCCAAACTTTGCCTGGATCACCTCTCCGACCTGTGCCATTATCTACCTGGTCGATCCACAGGGGCCGCTGAAAACGCGCGTGCGGTGGGACTGGCTGGTTCCCAATACAGAAGCGGCGATCGCTCCCAGCAATGTAGAGCCGCTGATCGAATTTTTCGACAACATTCAGAAGGAGGATCTGACCCTGCTGCCCGAAGTCCAGAAGCGGATTCAATCAATGGGATACGTTCAAGGTCGCCTATCTCCGACCCGTGAAGTGGGGACGCATTTGTTTCAGGAATTGATTATGAATGCGATCGCGCAGGGCTAGAGTAGCACCTGATCCGCGTTGCCTGATACGCTGATCCCTAACTTCAGATTGAAACCGATACCGAGTTCCCAATGGCTGACTATCTCTCTCCTGAATTGAAAACCCTGAGAACGTCTCTGGAAGAGCAGGGCGTGAAATATGCCCTGGCGAGTTTTGTAGATATCCACGGGATGTGTAAGGCCAAGGCCGTGCCGCTGTCTCATTTGGGGCAGATGGTAGCGGGGTCTGAACTGTTTACCGGAGCCGCACTGGATGGAGTGCCCCAGGAGGTGTGTGATGAAGAGGTGTCTGCCCGTCCTGACCTGAGTTCTGCAACGGTGTTGCCGTGGAATTCGACCTTTGCCTGGTTTGCTAGCGATCTGTATCTGAAAGGCCAACCGTTTGAGGCGTGTTGCCGCAGCATCTTGAAGCGAGTGCTAGCGCAGGCGGCTGAAATGGGCTTTACCTTCAATCTGGGTATTGAAACTGAGTTTTACATTCTCAAGGAAGAGGATGGCAAGATTCTTCCGGTGAGCGATCGCGACACGTTAGCCAAACCCTGCTATGACCTTCCCGGACTGCTCGACAACTATGTGTGGGTGACGGAAATCGTCGAAGCGATGAACAAGCTGGGCTGGGACGTTTACTCCTTCGATCACGAGGATGGCAACGGTCAATTTGAAACGGACTTCGCCTACTGCGATGCGCTAAAAATGGCCGATCGCCTCACCTTCTTCCGCCTGATGGTGAAAGAGATCGCGAAAAAGCACGGCTACTTTGCCACTTTCATGCCCAAACCTTTCCAGACGCGCACGGGTAGCGGTGCTCACTACAACATGTCGCTGGCCGATGTTAAGACGGGCGAAAATCTGTTCGTCAGTTCCGATGATCCGCGTCGCTGTGGTCTATCAAAGCTGGGCTACCAGTTCATCGCTGGTGTACTAAAACACGCGCAGGCCATCTGTGCGGTGATTGCGCCGACGGTGAACAGCTACAAACGTCTGGTGAAACAGGGCAATATGTCAGGCTTTACCTGGGCACCTGTTTACATTTGCTACGGCAACAACAACCGCACGAATATGCTCCGCATTCCTCTGGGCGGTGGTCGGGTAGAATGCCGTGCGGCAGATATCTCGACCAATCTGTATCTCGGTGCAGCGATGATTTTGGCGGCAGGACTGGAGGGCATTCGGGAAGAACTCGACCCCGGTGAACCCCATACCGAGAATATGTATAACTACTCGCTGTTAGAACTGTCTCAGAAGGGCATTAGCACCTTGCCCCGCACGCTAGGTGAAGCAGTCTTGGCGTTTGCGTCTGACCCGCTCAGCGAAGCCGTGATGGGACCTCTAATGTATGAAACCTACGTCCAGTTCAAATCGCAGGAGTGGCAGGAATATCACAATCACGTCTCGGATTGGGAGATGAATCGTTATCTCAAGTTCTTCTAGGAACTGTAGGTTGGGTTGAACCGCGTGAAACCCAACATCATCAAGGTATTGTCGGGTGTCGCGATCGCTCAACCCAACCTACAAGCCAAATACCTACTGCATTAGGAACCTCAATGACCAAAACTGCACTCATCACGGGCGGAAATTCTGGAATTGGTAAGGCTACGGCTCTGCTGTTTGCGCAACGGGGCTATCAGGTGGCGATCGCCGCTCGTCGGTTAGAACCGTCGGAAAAAGTCCAGCAGGAGATCGAGCAGGCGGGAGGAGTGGGATTGGCGATCGCGGCTGATGTCTCCCAAGCAGACGATGTGACTCAAATGGTGCAGACCGTCCTGAGCGAATGGGGGCACATCAACGTGCTCGTTCATGCGGCTGGAATCGCCCACGAAGGCACCATTCTAGACACCGATGAGGCAATCTGGGATGAAACCATTGACATCAACTTAAAAGGGACATTCCTGGTGAATCGGGCCGTTTTGAAGTCGATGGTCGAGCGGGGTCAGGGATCGATCGTCAACGTGGCCTCTGATGCTGGAGTTACCGGAGGACGCAATCTGGCTGCCTACTGTGCATCTAAGGGGGGTGTCGTCCTGATGACAAAGGCAATGGCCCTGGATCATGCTAAACAAGGAGTGCGCATTAATGTTCTCTGTCCCGGCCCGGTGACGACCCCGATGACAGATGGGATGTCTGCCGAAGAGATGGCCCTCTGGAAGCGGATGCTTCCCCTACAGCGCTTTGCCACTGCCGAAGAAACGGCAGAAGCGGCGTATTTTCTAGCTCATGCTGAGTTTTCAACAGGCAGTTGTCTATTACTGGATGGAGGTAATACAGCCGGTGGCGCAATCTAGCTTTCCCAATTCCGATGTTTCCTTTGCTCCTCCACCGAGACGCTATCTCAAGCCCTCGGTCTTCTGGAGCATTCGCCAGGGATTTCCCCGCTGGCTATCCGCCGCGATTGTTACGGCGTCGCTAGCCGTGCCTCTGATTGCCTGGGCGGCGATTAGCTACGCAGGTTTGGTACCTCCAATGTTTTTGCCGACTCCCTCAGCGGTGATTCAGTCGGGCATCGAGATGTTTACCCAGGACGATCTGTGGGTTGATGTAGTGGCAAGCTGTGCGCGGGTCGGCGGCGGTTTTCTGCTCTCAGCGGCGATCGGGGTGCCGATGGGGATTGCAATGGGCACCTTTTACAGCATGGATAGCCTGTTTGCCCCGATTGTGGGCACCGTGCGCTACATGCCCGTGATGGCCTTCGTTCCGCTGATCGTCATCTGGGTGGGTTTGGGCGAAGAGTCCAAAATCCTAATCATCTTCCTAGGTGTGGTACTTTACAACGCCATGATGGTGGCCGATGCGGTCAAATTTATTCCTAACGAGATGATTAACGTCGCCTATACGTTAGGAGCCAATCGGCGTGATGTGCTGTTTAGGGTGATCGTTCCGGCGACCTTCCCCAGCGTGTTGGATACCATTCGGGTCAACATCTCCGGTGCCTGGAACTATCTGGTGATTGCTGAACTGGTGGCGGCTCAGAATGGGTTAGGCTTCAAGATTGTGCAAGCGCAGCGATTTTTGCAAACCGAAAAGGTCTTGTTTTGTATCGCCCTGATCGGCATTATTGGGTTAGTGATTGATTACAGCTTAAAGTGGATTTCAGCACTGCTGACTCCCTGGGCCGATCAGGCCAGACATTAAAGATACCTGTAGGGGCAGGTTTTGCACTCATTCCGTGATGAAACCATTAAGCTATCAACTAAACCTGCCCCTACCACTGCTAAAGGCCATGTCCCTACAGGTGTCAGTTTCATGTAGGTTGGGTTGAGCCTAGCGAAACCCAACATTAAGAAGTTTTGGAATTAGGTTTCGTTCCTCATCCCAACCTACGATGTTTCAATGGTTTCAAGAGTTTTTTCAGTCAACCCGCTTTCCCCCTACATGCAGAAATCCTCATCATGCAATTCGGTTGCCGTGCAAGCTCGCCTACGACGAGCTTGCATGGCAACCGATGGCGGATTCAAGATGAGAATTGCTGCCCTACATATGGTCTTTTTAAAGCGTCTATCTTAAACGGTTATTCTTAGGCTATGACTTTTAATTTGGATCTTAAAAAAACAGCTTTAGTCCTTGTAGATATGCAGGCAGGAGCCTTTACAGGGGAAGACCTGCCGCTGGTAGGAGCTGCTGACGTTTTGCCCAAAGCTAAGCAGGTGTTGGCGGCTGCGCGTGCGGTCAAACTGCCCATTATTCACTTTAAAGAAGTTCACCGGAAGGAAATGGTGGACTTTGGCCGAGAGCTAGATGGTGCAGAACCCGTCCACTGTTTAGAAACCTGGAAAAGCACGGATTACTATTGGGAACTGGCTCCTATCGACGGTGAATTTGCCTTTTCCAAACGTCGCTATAGCTGTTTCTTTGGTACCGATCTCGAAATTCTGCTGAAAGGTCTGAAGGTCGATACTCTCGTCTTCATGGGCACCATGACCAACGTGTGTGTGCATTACACCGCCGCCGCTGCCCATATGCACGACTATCATTTTCATGTGATTGAAGACTGTTGCGCCGGATCAGATTGGGATGCGCATTGGGCCGCTCTGACGGCAATGGAATATCTTCAAACGGGTGCTCGTGTTACTCACACTGATTTTGTTGAAGCGGTCACGGGTGAGGCGATCGCCGTTGATGTACTCCATGTACGCGATAGCGAATCCGATCCCGTACCTCTTTGACGCTGATGCCGAGCGTTTCGGCGATTTGCGGTTCAAGCTGATTGGGTTTAACCGTCAGAAATTCCAGGTTTAACAAAGGTTCTCCTCTATCCAGTTGAAATACATTGACCGTCGCTCGGTTTTGCTTCAGGTCAATATCAGCGCGAATCAAAATCGAATGCACCGGAATTTCAACATTCGGACTGAGCTGCAACGAATTCCACGACTGCACCCAACGCATTTGGTTGAAAATCTGGTTTTGAATAAACCCCCCGATCGCCCAAAACGTCACACCCAACAGCGCGATGGGTAAGACAAACTCCAGCAAAATTAAATAAACCCATCGTTTAGATGACATTGATTTAACCTTCTCTTCATCTGCGATCGCTACTATCTCTAGGGCGTGTGTTCTAGAACGTGTGTGCGATCGCAGTCATGAAGATCCTATTGGCAGAAGACGACCTAAATCAACTCGAACCCCTACAAACAGCGCTGTTGCAGGAAAATCACATTGTAGATGGCGTTCAGGACGGAGACACCGCACATTGGTTTCTGGCCAGTAAGGAGTATGATTTGCTGATCTTAGACTGGATGCTGCCCCAAATCAGCGGCATTCAGCTCTGTCGCCTGTATCGACAAATGGGCAAAGTCGCCCCAGTCGTCATGCTAACGGCTAAAGATGGCCTGTATTCAAAAGTAGAAGGACTGGATGCCGGAGCTGACGATTACTGGGTTAAACCGATTGATGTGGTTGAACTGCTGGCACGCGTGAGAGCCTTTGGACGGCGATCGTCCCTCTGGCATGGCGATTCCCTCCGTCTGGCCGACCTGACACTTCACTTGACCAACATGACCCTGGACTATCAAGGGCAAACCCTGCAACTGTCTAAAAAAGAATTTCAGCTTCTGGAATATTTCCTGCGCCATCCCTGCCAAATTTTGACCCACGACCAGATCGAGCAAGCCATCTGGACCTGGGACATGGAACCCGAAAGCAACGCCATGAGCAAACTGGTACGCCGCCTGCGTCAACGCCTGAGAACCGTCGGCACAGCAGACTGGCTGGAGTCCATTTATGGAGTCGGGTATCGGCTGAAGCCAGTTGAATCTGCCCTTTACTTGGGTGTTGGGTGTTAGGCGTTGGGATGGGGTGTAAAGGTCTAGGGGTGTGGGGTGTGGGAAACTTCGAATTCCGAATTCCGAATTTCGCATAAACACCCGCATTAGAGGCAATGCGAAGCGCTCCACCCGACTCACCATTAACACCTTGCGGAAGGGGTTTGGGGAGCGAGCGGCGCTCCCCAATGGGGGTCTGGGGGCAAGCCCCCAGAAAACTTCTAACTCAGCAACTTGAGTTCAAAAAACAACCCCACATGAATTCGAAAATTCGAAAAACAAAATTCGAAAAACAAAATTCGAAAAACAATCCCATCGATGTCCAAAGCGATTCCATATAACTCATGTTCATGCGCAGTCGCCACAACCTAGTCCGCTGGTTCACCCTGTCCATGGGCGGCATCTTAGTGATCTTCGCCGGAACAATTTACTACCTGGAAGCAAATCGAGAACTCAAAAACGTAGATCGAATGCTCTACGGCAACGCACGCCTACTAGCCGCCAGCGTTCGCTACGAACAGGACGACGGACTCTGGCAGGTGCAGTTACGAAACGTACCGCTATTGGGTACACGCCAAATTCTGTTACGCAATGGCGTTAGCTATGCCCGCTGGTACGACGATCAAGGACGGTTGCTGCAATTTGTAGGCGATCGCCCCCCTCAAACCCTCTCCACCTTGCCGCGCCAACCACTCATTCTGACCGATCAGAGCACATCTCATGGGTATGGAATGCGCCAGCTCACCTTACCTGTGTACGCAGGTAATCAAGTCATCAGCTACCTCCAGGTAGCCACTCCCCTCAAATCCACCCGTTTTACCTTAGATGAATTTCGGCTGGCCTTAGCGATCGCCCTTTCGGTTGGAATGAGCGTTATTGCCCTAACCAGTTGGATTTTAAGCGGTTTGGCTATGCAGCCTGCTTTGCAATCGTATGAACGAATGGAACAATTCACCGCTGATGCCGCTCACGAACTGCGTACTCCAGTAGCCGCTATTCTCAGTAACGCTCAGCTAGGTTTAATGCCTCAAGAGTTCAATCAGCAGGCTCAGCGGCTACAGCAGATTGTGAAACAGGCCAAATCGATCAGCCAGTTAGTCAGTCGATTACTGTTGCTGGCTCGTTCTCAGCAACTTACGCCAGCGATGCTACATTCCATCGATTTAGGATGGCTATTAGAAGACGTCATCGATGAACACATGCCGCTAATTCAGCAATCGTCGCTGCATATGGTTAGCACTATTCCAGACGATCCAGTCATGATGCAGGTCAGCCCTGAACTGTTAAAACAGGCGATCGCTAATCTCCTCACCAATGCTTGCAAATACAGCAATCCAGAGGGAACCGTTCAAGTACGGTTGCTAACTGATTCCCGACGTGTAACCCTCGAAATTCAAGATCAGGGAATCGGTATTCCAGAGACCGATCTACCTCACATCTTTGAGCGCTTTTACCGAGTCGATAAAGAGCGATCGCGCCAAACTGGAGGCTTTGGACTGGGATTGGCGATCGCCCAGCAAATCGTGAACGCCCATCATGGCTCCATCACCGTTAGCAGCACCCTAGGCGAAGGATCAACTTTCCAGATCATCCTACCCATCGCACTATCACCATCCAGACGGTAATGTTACCGCCAAGACAGTGGTGTTACAGGTTTCGTTTGTCCTTTTTTTGTCCGTTTTGTTTGCAATCCTATAAACGGAAACGAGGATTTTAGTTGAGTTATGGGCTTCAAACGACGGCTATTTCTAATCTCTGCATTTGCCCTCTCCTTGGGGTTTACTGCGTGTGCTTCACCTGACAACGCCCCTTCCACAAATGCTTCCACCTCCCCAGATACATCGTCCTCACCTGCTGCCAATGCGTCTGGAGATTTAAACGCCAGTTTGAGCGGTGCCGGAGCCAGTTTCCCCGCTCCTCTTTATCAACGCTGGTTCTCGGAGTTTAATAAGCAAAATTCTGGAGTTCAGGTCAGCTATCAGTCCGTTGGTAGCGGTGCTGGGGTCGAGCAATATCTCTCGAAGACGGTTGATTTTGGAGCTAGTGACGCACCCCTTACTCCTGAGGAGCGTCAGTCGTTCAAAGCTAAGTATGGTACCGATCCAGTACAAGTTCCGATGACAGGTGGTGCGGTTGTGCTGGCGTACAACCTGCCTGGTGTGCAGGATCTCAAGATTTCTCGTGATGCTTTCTGTGGCATTGTGCAGGGTCAAATTACCAACTGGAATGATCCCAAAATTGCTCAAGCTAATTCAGGCACCCAGCTGCCCGATAAAGCGATCAACTGGGTGCATCGTTCAGACGGCAGCGGTACCACATACATCTTCACCAACCACATCAAAGCCGCATGTCCCAACTGGACCGCAGGCAGCGGCAAATCCGTGGAATGGCCTGTAGGTGCAGGCGCTAAGGGCAACGAAGGCGTAACGGCCCAAATTCAGCAGTCGGAAGGCAGCATTGGTTATGTAGAGTATGCCTATGCCAACGAGAATGGATTGACAATGGCAACGCTGGCGAACAAAGCCGGAAACTACGTCAAGCCTTCTCCCGAATCTGCTGCACTCGCGTTTGAA
>DATNPS010000168.1:0-6421 GCA_036703095.1 Crinalium sp.
TTCAAAATAGAATCGATGGTGTTCAAAACAGAATCGGCGTAGTTCAAAATAGTCTTTTTTAGCTAAATTCCTGTAATCTACTGACGCTTAATTCCATCAACAGCAATTTTTCAGTATCCACACGCAATTAAACGCGATTCAACGCTGGGCATAAATCAATTGATGCATCTGTTTAGTGCATTTACCCATCTGAAAAGAATAAACATGACGACTCCAACGATTGATGCTACGCTGACTCAGCAAGAGATTGACGAAATTGTTGCTGCACTGAAAACTATTCGCGATCGCTTACCCTTCTTAATCGGCTTATCGGCTCAAGAACGACGCCAGATCCCCAAAATGGGACGCAAATCACAAACCTTTGCCGTTCGAGCGCTAGATATGGCAACACAACATAATGATGTGATGCCTCGCCACCTGAATGTTGAAGAAGCACGACGAGACTTAGCCTTATTTGAATCCTTAAATCCAATTTTGCAAGCCGTTAGCCATTTGCGCGAACTGTTGGAAGATACTCAAATACTGGCTGGTAGTGAGGCTTATGCGGCTGCAAGGTTGGCTTATAATTCAGCAAAAGTATCCGGAAAAAATTTGGGACTGGATGACATCATCGACGACCTATCGCAGCAGTTTCGTCGCGCTCGCAAAGTGCAAACTCAAACGCCAACAGAATAGCGTAAATCAATTCATGTGATTGAATTCATGTAAGGGCGCGGCATTCGGTCAGATATCCTTTGAAATGACCGAGAAATAACGACCGAATGCCACGCCCCTACAGCTACCGGGTAACACATTAAACGTTTCAAATACGCTCTACCCCAAATGCGCTACTGCGATACAAACCAATCGATCAGCTTACGAGCGATACTGAGCCTGGGTGGAATCTTCGGCAGATCATGTTTGTGAAACCAGCGTGCGTCTTCAATTTCCGCTTCTTCCAGTACGATCGCACCCCCCGCATACGTTGCAGTGAACCCGATCATCAGCGAATTGGGAAACGGCCAGGGTTGAGAGCCAAAATAGCGAATGTCAGTTAGCTCAACCCCAACCTCTTCGCGCACCTCACGGGCGATCGCCTCTTCCAACGATTCTCCGGCTTCCACAAATCCGGCCAGAATGCTATACATGCCCTCTGGAAACCGCCGAGAGCGGGCCAGCAGCACCTCATCACCGCGAGAAATGAGGACGATCACCGCAGGCGATAGGCGAGGATAGTTTACCAATCCACAGGACGGACAGCGTTTTGCTCGTTCATTGGGTAACTGAGTGGTAGGTGTCGCGCAATGGCCGCAGTATTGATGCGTCCGATCCCATTCCACAATTTGAACCGCACGACCAGCGATCGCAAACAAATCGTCATCCAGGTGGGTATAAAGATCTCGCAGCCCCCGCAATGCCATGCCCTCTGGAGCCACCGTCTCTTTGGGTAGCTCTGCCGAATAGCAAGGTTTTCCGTCCAGCGTACCGAGAAACTGAGTGCGGACTGGCGTTATTCCAATTTCGGCCAGATCCGTCAACGAAGGAACATTGCTCACAGTTCCCTGTGAGTCAACCAACAGTTGATGGCCGAGAAACGCAAACCACCAGGCGGGCTGTATTTGTAGGTTAGGCGGAGAAATACCAGGAATAAACGTTTGCTGCATGGGGTCTGTACAAAATTGCTTCTATCCTATCACTGCACTCTGGGGTGATTCGGTGTCTCCCTTTTGTCATGAATCCTGTATCTACCTTTTGCAAGGTTAATCTAACTGAGTCATTGCTTAAGTTATGTGAAGTGACTGAAACCGTTGATTTCACTCACACAGAAGAAAACAGGAATTTTGTCCGGAGATATTTATGACTTACGCAACCGACACCAATACCAAACAAGCATTAGAAAAGTTTCAACGCTTTGACCCTGACACTCAGCTTGCCTTGCTTTGGTATGGCTATCTTGACATCAAAGATCAACTGAATCCCGCTCCTCCTGCTGCTTCTGAAACAGTCGGACGTGCGCTATATGACGACATCAAAGCGCTGCCCCGGCAGGAGCAACTGCAAGCGCAGCGCGACATCGTGAGCCGTACTCCCTCTAACATTGGCCGTGCCTATTCAGCGCTTGACCCCAGTGCGCGTCTGGAAGTTTGGCTGCTGTTGGGCCAGGGCATCGAAGACGGTAGCGTGATTGAGGTTCCGTCTAACTATCAACTGCCTGCTGAAACCAATGAGTTTACCGAGCAAATCAAGCAGTTGGATTTTGAACAGCGGATTAACTTTATGCGGAGTGCTGTACGCGACATGGGTGCGCGATAAGTACTGACGTGTAATGTGAATTTGATAGCCCTACTTTGCGTGCGCGATGCGCACGCAAAGTAGGGCTTTTGGAGGTATTGCGCGATGCGCAATACCTCCAAAAGCCCGTTCATCGAATTCACGTAGATTTAATAAAACCCGAAACCTAATTTGTGAAGACGTGGCAGAGTCACGCTTTCATAAATTAAAAATTCATTTTCAAACATCCTCTAAATATGAATAGCGGGAGTGGCAAAACCATTCCCGCTATTCTTAATTTTGGTTTTTATTTTATAAGGTCTACCAAAAGCCAGTTGTAAACTGGTTGAGTAGCCGTTATCAGGGTAAGTAGGAGTTAAATTGTTTACAGCGATTAAGCATCATAAAGTTGCTGATGACCTGTAGCCGTCATTTTTACCCCTTTTACTATCCCTACATCAACCTTCGTCTTAACGGGGTTAGGCCATTGCTATGAACAACCTGATTAAAGCCGTTTTGACCAGTGACGAAGCGCTAGCGTTGAAAGAAATTATTCACACGCTAAGTACTTCTGACAAGCAATACTTTCTTAAAAATGAAATCCTACATGCTTTTGTAAATTACTGTAATCAATTTCAAAAGCCATCTCATTTTTATCATTCATCCTCGATCGGCAAGTTAATTCAATACACCCATGAATTGATTCTAGACGATAGCCACTACTGGTTCTTGCTGCGCCCCTGGCTAGGCAGTCAGGAAGTCTGGCGGGTTTCGGCAGATTTGACGACCTCCGAGCAGATGTCTCCAAAAGCTTTGCTGGAAGTGCGCGATCGCCTGGTTCATCGCTACCAGACCCAGATTTTAGAAATTGACGTCGGCCCCTTTTATAAAACATCCCCCTCGATCAGCGACCCCCGCAGCATCGGTCAGGGCTTACCGTTCCTGAATCGCTATTTGTGTAATGAAGTTCTGGCGGATTCTCAGTACTGGCTCGATGTGCTGTTTGATGTGCTACATCGGCATCAGTATGACGGCATTCCTTTATTAATTAACGATCGCATCCGTTCCGGTGCGCAACTGTCCTATCGCGTGAAGCAAGCGATTAAGCTGATTAATCAGCGATCGCCCAATGAACCATATGCGGCGTTTCACGCCAGTTTTCAGGAGCTTGGCTTTGAGCCAGGATGGGGCAATACAGCAGCCCGTGTGCGAGAAACCCTGGAGCTATTGAAACGGCTGATTGAAGACCCGGAACCTGCCATTTTAGAAGCCTTTGTGTCGCGAATTCCAGCCGTTTTTCGGGTCGTGCTGGTTTCCATTCACGGGTGGGTAGGTCAGGAAAGCGTAGTTGGCCGTCCGGAAACCACGGGACAGGTGGTTTATGTGCTGGAACAGGCGCGCAGCCTGGAAAACAAGCTGCAAGAGGAATTAAAGCTGGCCGGACTGGACTTTCTGGGAATTCAGCCGCAGGTCATCATTTTGACTCGTCTGATTCCAGACTGTGAAGGCACCTTATGCAATCAACGGCTAGAAGCGATCGAGGGAACCAAAAATGCCTGGATTTTGCGGATTCCGTTCCAGGACTTTAACCCAACCGTGACGCAGCGCTGGATGTCTAAATTTGAAATCTGGCCCTATTTAGAATATTTCGCGCTAGATGCAGAGAGAGAGTTATTGACCCGCCTGGGTGGGAAACCTAATCTTATCATCGGCAATTATAGTGACGGCAATTTGGTTGCCTTCTTGCTAGCTCGCCGCTTGAAAGCTACGCAGTGCAACATTGCGCACTCGTTGGAAAAACCTAAATATTTGTTTAGCAATTTGTATTGGCAAGACCTGGAGGAACAATATCATTTCTCGGCGCAATTTACAGCGGATCTGATTAGCATGAATGCCGCTGACTTTATCATTACATCGTCCTATCAAGAGATTGTAGGAAGCCCCGACTCATTTGGTCAGTATGAGTCTTACAAAAGCTTTACCATGCCTCAGCTTTATCACGTCATCGACGGCATTGACTTGTTTAGCCCCAAATTTAACCGGATTCCACCCGGTGTGAACGAAGCCGTTTTCTTTCCCTACACTCAGACCGAACGGCGAAATGCAGGCGATCGCAACCGCATTCACGATCTGCTCTTGATGCAGGAAGATCCTAATATTTGGGGTCACTTAGATGATGTCGATCGACGTCCTATTTTTGCCATTGGCTCTACCCATGTCAGCAAAAATTTGAGTGGATTAGTGGAGTGCTTTGGTCGCAGTAAGGCGCTACAAGAGCGATGTAATTTGATTCTAGTTACGACTCAATTGCATTCACAGGATGCACTCAATGCTGAAGAAGCTGGAGAATTGGAAAAACTGCACGCCCTGATCCATGAGTATCAGCTTGATGGTCACATTCGCTGGTTGGGAATGCCGCTTCCCAATAATGACTTAGCCGAAGCTTATCGCGTGATAGGCGATCGCAACGGTATTTTCGTGCACTTTGCCCGCTTCGAATCTTTTGGGCGAGTCGTTTTGGAAGCAATGGTATCTGGATTACCCACCTTCGCCACTCAGTTTGGCGGTGTATCTGAAATTATTCAGGAGGGTGAAAATGGATTTTTAATCAATCCAACTGACCTGGAAGAAACAGCCCAGAAGATCCTTGATTTTCTAGACGAGTGTGAGACGGATGGCGATCGCTGGCAAACTATTTCCACTCGCGCCATTCAGCGAGTTCACGAAGAATACAACTGGACGATTCACACCAACAAATTGTTACTGCTCTCCAAACTCTATAGCTTCTGGAACTATATCAATCAAGACAGCCGCGCCGCCCTATCGCGCTACTTAGAAGCTTTATTCTTCCTGCTGTACAAACCTAGAGCGGCAACTGTTTTAGAAGAGCACATGCGACGGTAGATGTTAGGTGTTAGGGATTAGGGATTAGGAATACCAGAGATCAGAGATCAGGAACTCGAAACGTCCCCCCCAATGTCTAACACCCAACACCCAACGCCCTTTTCCCAGCACCTAACACCCAGCACCCTTTTCCCAGCACCTAACACCCAGCACCCATAATGGACACACATCAACCCACCCAACTGCGCTACACCGATTGGACATTCGCTGAAACAGTATTTGAGCCTCAGCAGCTACAGACGAGAGAAACCGTTTTTACGATTGGCAATGGTTACTTAGGCACACGCGGCAGCTTTGAGGAAGGCTATCCCCACGCCGCTCCCGCAACCCTCATTCATGGCGTTTATGACGATGCGCCCGTGGTGTACACGGAGTTGGTTAACTGTCCAGATTGGTTGCCCCTGGTGATTGAGGTGGATGGCGATCGCTTTCGTCTGGATCAGGGTGAAATCTTGAGCTATGAGCGGCAGTTGGACTTACGCTACGGGTTGCTCAGCCGCGCAGTGCGGTGGCGCAGTCCCAGTGGCAAAACAATGGATCTTCAGTTTGAGCGCTTTGCCAGTCTGGCCGATCCGCATGTAATGGCCTTGCGCTGTCACATCACGTCTGTTGATGCAGATGCAGTGATTGAGATGCAGTCCAGCATTAATGGCTATCCTGAAAATCAGGGATTTAACCACTGGGAATGGATCAATCAGGGAAAGGTGAATCACGGCGTTTGGCTTCAGGTAAAAACACGTGCGTCCCATATTGAATTGGGCATCGCCACAGACGTTGCCGTGTCGGGTGTAGAAGCATCCCTGCAAGTCACCAGCGCACCGGGCTATCCCACCCTGAGCACCGCCTTTATGGCAACCGTCGGTCGCACCATCACCATCGAAAAAACGATCGCCGTCTTTACGTCACGCGAAACAGCAAACCCGGTTCAGGCAGCTCAAACGAAGCTAGTCGAATTACCGGATTATGATGCGCTGTTAACAGCTCACAAACAGGCATGGGATGCCATTTGGCAGAGAAGTGACATTGTGATTGAAGGCGATGTTCGGGCACAGCTTGCCGTTCGTTATAACCTGTTTCAGCTTTTAATCAGCGCGCCCCAAACCGACGATCGCGTCAGCATTCCAGCCAAAACGCTGTCTGGATTTGGCTATCGGGGACACATCTTCTGGGATACCGAAATTTTCATTCTGCCCTTCTTCACCTTCACGCAGCCCGAACTGGCTCGCAATCTGCTCACCTATCGCTATCACACGATCGAAGGCGCACG
>DATNPS010000171.1:0-12846 GCA_036703095.1 Crinalium sp.
GAATGACTCGTCCTGAGTGTAGCGATCGCGATTCTGCGGTTCCCCTCGAAGTTCTAAGTGATCCACCTGAGTTGGATCGAGTAATAGCAAACAAAAGTTTGGCAACGGCGTCAGGGGATCAGGCGGTGCAGGATGAAACAATTCATTCGCCGCACGAGGTTTACCGGATTCGGGCCACGCAAACTGAACACGAGACGCATCCGACAAATCATGCCAAAGCTGATGACGCGCCTTGCTGAGCGTCGGCTCCGGAAAATCATGAGTCACCAGCGTAAGTACTCCCAACAAGCGAAACTGCTCACGCGTTTTCGGAAAGTACCAGCACACCTCTCCCCACGATTGCTGCTGAATTTGGCCGACCTTCTCGCTACGCGCATCCGTCACAAATACGAGCTGATTGCTGTCGTCCAAAAAACGCCGAAAGACAACCGTCCGATTTGCAGGCCGCCCATCCTCCCGCACCGTCGCAAGCTGCACATACCGCGCGTAGACCAGAGCGCGATTGCGATGAAGAGCACGGGATAGAGGCGATCGCCAGAGAGCTAGGGAGGGCATAGGTGTTAGGTGTTGGGGAAGATGGAGGAGACAAGGGAGATGGGGGAGAAACTGCCCTTCTCTTCTTTACCTATTCTGCCTGCTTCTGCCTGCTGTCTTTTGCCTTTTGCCCAACACCCAACACCTAACACCCCTATTCCTGCCCAACACCCAACACCTCTACTGCGCTTGCAGCGTGTAATCATACCGTGCGCCAGAGGCGATCGCGCCGACCCAGATCCGGTAGGTGCCAGAGGGCCAGTTGCTATCGGTGATGCTGGCATCTTTGTTGGTGCGATCGGTATCATCTGCACAGCGAACGACGTTATTTGGCCCTTCAATCACCAGCGTTGTATCGTTGCCGCCACTGTCAACCTGTAGCGTGAGTTGGGGGAAGTTTTGCTGGAGGGTCATGATGTGGTCGGGGGTGGAGTCGGCATAGCCCAAACAGAGATTGCCTGCCCGGTCGCGATTGGCGATCGCCGACAGCGAAAAAGAACCTCCGGTATATCCCTGAACGGTTCCCGTCGCAGGAGCAAAACCGGGAGAGAGAGTCAATGGGTCAAAATTAGCGGATTGAGCCAGAACGGGAATGGTTCCTGCGGCAATAAATAAAGCCAGTAATCCAACCCATTGAAGATGGCGCAACGTAATAAATGATACTAGCAGCCTGTCTTTAAAACCGTTCATACCCTTTAGATTCATAGTCTTAAACCTTAAATCTGATAGCCGAGTATAGGAAACACAGAGTTTAGTTTACCCTGTATCTATTTTGACAAAACCAGCCAATTGATAGTTCCAGGCAGGTGAATTGAATATAGCGATTTTCAATCGCTTAAAACCCGATTGTTTGAGAACCGTGCGGAGCGAGACTTTCAAACAACCGTATTCACCCAGGTGAGAACCGCTATAGATTCATGATGGATGCGTAGTGGGTCTGGGGCGATCGCGGTTGAAAAAACGATAACTTAACCGCTCCTCATCAGTGCAATAAGCATCTAACAAGGCAGCAATTCTCAGTATGCAAATTGGTGGCAGTGCAAGCTCGCCGCGGGCGAGCTTGCACTGCCACCAATTGCGGTTTTTGCGCGCCCGTCGGGCGCGCAAAAACCGCAATTGATTTCAAAATGAGAATTGCTGCTAACGAGGTGATGGGGGTGCGACACCCACCCATCACCTCGTTTCACAAAAGACCCATGTTTTCTGGGAAGAACTGCTGGTCAACCTGTGAGGCAAATCCAGGTGAATTTATCCCTTCTTCAAGAATAGAGCTTGCTCTGCTTGGCGGCGGCGAGTTAGACCGGGCAGTACTCGTCCACCCCCTCGATTCCATTTCATGAATTCTCGGGCAGCAGCCTCATAATTGCCCTGATTCAGATACTTCAATAGGGTTGATTTTTGCAATGCACCATAGCCAACGTTATACGTGAAGCAAACAAGCGCACTGAACTGGTTATCATTAATGGGCACTTTGACCGCACTGCTAACGGCTCGTTCAAACTTTTCTAAATCGCGCTTTAACAGTTCTTCGCCCTGCTGGCGAGTGATGCGATCGCCCATTTTCACGCCCGACGTTGTACCGTAGCCAATCGTGGCGACTCCAGCAGGGCATCGGTAAGCAGCTTCGCGAAAGCCTTCAAAGTTCTTAACCAAACTTAATCCAGCCTGATTGATGTGACGGCGACCAGAACTGGGAACAGGAGTTGGTGCAGGAGTCGGCGCAGGAGTTGGAACCGGGCGTGGAGCGGGGGTTGGTGGAGCTTGAGGATCTTCGATCAGGCTATCGGCTTTGGGAACATACCAGACGCTCGCCCCGTTGACCGGGCCAAAAAATGCCACTTTGAGATACCCCTGCAAGTTTTCTCCCGGAACGCTATAGGCATAGGAATGTAGCGGAATCCGGCAGGGATCTTTAGATATCTTTTCGGCAGGCGGCAGAGAGTCAAGTGGTGCAACCCGGCGGATTAAGACAGTGGGGCGAGTAATCCGCAGCACCAACGGAGGAGCCGCAGGCTTGGGAGCAGGAGACGGAGCGGGAGACGGCTGTGGTTTTGGTGGTGCTGGTGGAGGCTGAGTGTTGCTCTGGCTGGAGTCTGTAGGGACAGGAGCTGGGGATGGACTGGGGGGCGCAGGGGGTGCTTGCAGCGGCTCAATCGAGCTAGCATCCCGATCGACGTACCATACGCTAGAGCCGAGAATTGGCCCATTAAAGGCAACCTTGAAGTGATTTTGCAGGTCTTCACCGGGTATGGAATACGCGTAAGAGTGAATTGGGATGCGGCAGGGGTCCTTGGGCATTTTCTCATGAGGAGCCAAGGACTCCAGTGGAGCCAGCCGCATCTTAAAGACGGTAGGTTTAGTAACTCTCAGAACTAGGGAGGGATCGTTGCTAGCCATGACCAATTACGAATATGCACTTAGATTTAATTGCGCTCACCTTCAGTAGAGCCGATCGGTTCCATTCCGGCAAACAGACTCTAGCAAATGTTACAAGAAGAGACGAATTTAAGGATGCATTTAGTATAGAGCTAGCCATTCGTAAACAAATATAGCGATCCTAAATTGTTTGTGAAAGTGTCAGTTCAGTACATCCGCTAGTTTCATGTTGCAAATTGGTGCAGTGTAAGCAGCAATTCTCAGTGTGCAGATTGCCGCCAATTGTGGGTTTAGCGTACCAAACCCTAATTGGCGGCAATCTGCGAAGTGTTGCACTGAAACCCGCACCGTTGACATAAGCGCGACGCGTGCCTGTCAACGGTGCAAGCATTGAGTTAGCCCATCGGCACAAGCGAAAAATTGGCAAAATCGGCGTACACATCTTTAGGCGTTGCCCAGGATGAATCGTTGCCGCCAAAGAAACTGGAAAAAAGCAGACCGTTAATTTTCAGCGAATCGGTTGAGCGGAAGTTCAGTTGATTTTGCGTGAAGACCGCTTTACCGTCCAGCCACACCTGCACTCGCCCATTGGGTTGACCGGGTTGGTTCAGAGTTACCTCTTGCTCAAGATGATGCCAGACTCCCGGCTTAAAAGACCAGGCTCCGCGCCCTAACGAGGTGCCGTGATCTTTACTGCTGGGCAAGTAGGCATAGACTTCCCCCTGTCCCTCTCGTCGCCACATGAAGCGAGTGGAGAATCCATCTGTGCCATCAGGGATATTGCCGCCATTGTTGCCTGTGCCTCCGTATAATCCGGGAAGTTTGCCGCCTTGAACGAAATCAAAATTATTGGAAAAGCGCAGGTCATAGCTTAAGTGCGCCGATGTTTGAGGAGCCATGCCAAAGGTGGCATAAAACTGACCTCCACCCTGGGGTGCTCCTTCGCCACGAGTCACCGTGGGACTGGCCGATCCAGCAGGGTAATGAACTCTCAAGAAATTGCCATACTTACTATCAGATGTGTTGACCACCTGCAAATTCTTTTCTCCCCAATCGCCTTGGGTTTGAACCTGCCATCGTGGCATCCAGTTGCCTGAAAAATTGTCTGAAATGGATTTGGACGATTTGATCGGAGAAGGTGTTGTAGAGGTAGGTGGAAGAGGTGCTGCGCTAGCGGATGTTGGAATAAAATCAATCCAATCCAATTGCGCTCGATCTTTTTGATTGGCTGTGCCTGCGATCTGGAAGCGATCGCCCGATTTCAGCGGAATATTTGCAAACAGGTCTTTTTCCACCTTCCAGCTACCGCTCGTGCGGTCTAGCTTCAGGGCAGAGGTTCGCCCTGCCACGGTGACGGTCACTTTGGCACTTCCACCGCGCTCATCCAGGTACCCGACGCGGATATTGTACGATCCTGCTTTGCCTGTAAAAATCCCTTGTGCTTTACCAGAGATTGTTCCCGGAGATAACAAGATCGATTTTTGACCCGATGCACTGCTTTGAGATTTCACACGATATCCAAACAGCGTTAGTTTTTCTGCCTCAAATCGTTTAGCAGAAATGCTTTTAGAAAACTGGGAAGAAGTACTGGGGTGAGAAATTACCTGAGTTGAAGAATTCATCGTTAAGCTCCAAGTTTTTCAGGAATGAGTGCATCAAACACTTGCAGCAGAAGCATTTGCGCCAACCACTCGAATTCATGGCAAGCGAATAAAGCTCGCCAACAAATGTTGGAAGCGTGGAACCTGCGGCAGGTTTGATTGCAAGGTCTACGGTTGGAGCCGCAGACATGTTAAATGGTCAGGAGAGGAGTAATCAAACTCACATCTCCCTTGACAGGCGCACATAAATAGCTGTGTAGGTTGGGTTAACGTAGCAACCCAACATTCCTAATCCAGTTGGGTTTCGCGCTGCTCAACCCAACCTACGCAACTATGGCTTTACCACTACATAAATAGTTCACCGTTTGTGCGTCATGTTATCTATCGAGTTAGACAACGAATGACATCTGAACGTTTTGATTTTGATTTAGCAGAATGTTCAGAGAGCGGATTAGGGTAGGAGGACTCTAACGAGCGATCGTCTGCTATTGAACGTTAGAACCATTGAAAATGCTCATCCTGGAGCTTCAAAAACTTCATCAACATCGGTTGGTTTTACACGAAAAAACAAACTCATAGTGTTACCTGTTGCATACGTTTGGGGTTCAACAGGTAGATGCGGCAACCCTGCCTTTACTGAGTACTTTACCTTTATAAAGGTTTAATGTAGTTGAGTAAATACACGGTAATTTAAAGATTTGATGTAACAAGTATTTCTTATAATCGAATAAAAATATTGCGCTCAACTCCTGAAATCGTTTCTGATAGGGAGTTTTGCGCTAAAACCTATAATCGAAATACGCAAGTCACTATTTAGATAAATTCGTTCAATTTTCTGATTTATTCGAAGCCGATGACAAATTTTGATGATGTTTTCAACTGTTTTTCACGGTGTTGAGTGAGTAATGACAATGGTATTTACAACGATATTGGAGCTGCATGTTAAAACAATCGATCCGTGATTCAAACAGGTATAGATTATGCTTTTTGGGTTACTGAGTTAAGTGAGTTGTCTAAAGAATTGGAACCAAATGAGTGTACCTGACGTCATCGTGGGCATGAGCCATATGAGGATATTTTGAAGATCTTATTCGTCACCGACCTCTGTAGGGGCATGGCATTCGGTAGTAATATCCCGATCATTACCGAGAGGCATCGCTCAAATGCCGCGCCCTTACAGGGTTTCCTCTAGTAGCCAATTCGATCATCATCCGTCCAGATACCGAGAATGTCTCGGTTATAGCGTTCGGGCGCTAGAAGCACCTGAATCCCTCTGGCTCTACAGATGTCTGAAAAGGTGAGCAGCACATGTTTACGGTATGCTACATCGGGAGCGATCGCCTGTGGTTCTACAACCACTTGAAATGATTGTGCCTTAACGTCGGTTGGCATTTGAGTTTGAACAACATACTGCAAGAGGTCTGCAAAGCCGAGACAAGCCAATCCATAAATCAATTGTTTGGTTAATTTTGCCTCTGGTTTTGTCCAGGTGGATTTGGCTTGCTTGGGATCTTGGGCATCACCGTCGTTAAAATAGCCACCGTGAGTATCGATTTTGTTGCTAAAGTAATCGATCGCGAGTCGCGCAAAATCAAATTCATTCAGTGACGCTTTGCCCAATGCGTGAGTCAACACACCGATTTTCTTGGGTTTGCCGTTGCGACGTGTGGGATAAACTTCTTGATAATCCGTACAGTCAAAAAAGGTAAATAATTCTGCGATCGGTTTTTGATCGGCGGAAATGAGTTCGCTTTGCCGAATGGATAAGGGCTGCTTCCGCACGATAAAAAGATAGTTGAGAAACGAGGAAATAGGGCCTTTTATAGCGTTTCGTCGAGCTTTTTGTTTTTCAGACGTTTGAGTTTGTTCTACAGCAATTTTAGTCGTTTCAAACACCTGCTTACCATCCGCCATTTCTCTCGGTTGAACGCCAATGAGTTGTCCACCTGCATCTAAATTAACAATTCCACAACTCTCAACGGGTCGTCCGGCAGGCTTTTGCTCAATGTCTTGCGGTTTAGCGATCGCTGGATTAGGGCAATCCTCACACACCACCACATTCCCCAATCGATAGCCCCCAGCGCGGGTTCTAGCCGGAAAGTTGAAATAATTCGCGGCTGTTGATGCAAGGCGCAATGCCATATCGCCTTCATTGCTAAACAAATAGGCTTCTTCAAATCGGCGTAGCGAGGAACTGAGAAAATTGGCACGTCCTGAAATGATTGTTTCAGCCGGGATATCGGGCGATACCAGAACGAGGCGACCCAATGAGAATACATTCCCAATTCCAGGCGACGGACATTTCAGTTTGTTTAAAGCGTCGAAACTACCGATGGACTCTTTGTCAAACACATCCGAGAGAACGCGCACCGCGTTGGTGACAACAAAACCACCCATACTGTGACCGATAAAGGACAGTTTAATGCGTTTCGTCGCTTTGTTTTTCCAGTAGAGTTCTTTAGCGGCTCTATCATCTTCGGGACTGGCTCCGGGAATGCCAGGACTGGCATCTACGATGTAAGTATCCAATTGTCGAATCAGTTCAACTAAATCTGGAACACCATAATTATTGGCTCGATAAGAGTCACGAAAATAACCGGAAAGTCTTAGAAGAACAAGTACCAGAATGATCGATGCTGCAATTACAGCGAGTATTAGAATTGACAAGAAAATAATTTGTAAAACAAGAGCGCTATAAAATTTTGTGAGAATAGAGATGATGCTAATCAATACACCACCGATACCCGCAATAAATAATAGTCCTAATAGTGCGGGGAGTGAACGAGCCGCATAACCAATCTTGTTTTTAATTGAATCATTCTGCACTCCGTTAATAACTTCAGATGACCAGCGATATCCCAGCATGACTAGCCCTGAAGGTTTGATGCTGTTTGAACTAGCCTGATGTTGATTGAAATAGTGCTCGGCAATATGTTTTTTGATGCTTTCATACCATCCCTTTACTCCGCTGGGATTGGGGCTAAAGTTTCCCATGCTGGTGTTGTAACCATGTACAACGATTAAAATTTCGCGTGCGTCGGGGTGGTTGACCAGAAAGGTGGCGATCGCTTGCAGATGTGACTTAGGATTCTCTACAAGTCCTATTCCATCTTCCACGTTAATAGGAGCCGTACTTCCGACATAATAGGCCAGAAAATCAGAATTAGGAGCAGCAGAAACATCTGGAATGGGTTCTATAGACAGTAGATATTCACCCTTTGCAGTATTCGTCATTCGTCAACATCCTCAATATCAAATCAGTAACTCTCAGTGTGCAAATCAGTGACCATGCAATCTTGCCTTCGGCGAGATGGCACGGCCACTGAGTGCGGGTTTAGCGCACCCGACGGGCACATTAAACCCGCAGTCGATTTCAAAATGAAAATTGCTGATATTAAATCCATTTTCTGAATGCAGGATAGCGTGCAGTGATTTACTCTTTGCAGACTTTAGAGGAAATACATAAACCATGATGCTAGAAGCGGGCTGTATCAGCGTGTTGTTATCAATGTAACGGTAACCGTTATCGTCACACATTACGATTGCCTCTAGGGGTAGAAGTTTGAAGAACAACAGTAACCTAATGTGATACATCGGACGGCTTTAAAGAATGTTCAAAAAGCATCTGGATGCCTCTGCAAGGGCGCGGCATTCGGGCAAACGTTCTCTATCGTGATTGGGAGATAGCGACCGAATGCCACGCCTCACCGCGATCGGGTGGCAAATTACACCTTGTAGAATATCCTCTTAAAAACTACGTTGAGGCAAAAAAATTATGCAAACAAGGCCATTAGGGAATTCTGATTTGTACATTACCCCCGTCGGATTTGGGGCATGGGCGATCGGGGGCGGAAACTGGCAATTTGGCTGGGGTTTTCAGGAAGACCAGGATTCGATTGGGGCCATTCAGCGGGCGCTTGATTTGGGGATGAACTGGATCGATACAGCCGCTATTTATGGCTTAGGGCATTCTGAAGAAGTGGTGGCAAAAGCGCTGCAAGGCCGTTCTGAGCGTCCTTATGTGTTCACCAAATGCTCCATGATCTGGAATGAAAACCGCGAGATTGGTCGCAGTCTGAAAGCCGATTCTCTGCGTCGCGAAGTGGAAAATAGTTTACGGCGTCTTCAGATAGACGTGATTGACCTTTACCAAATCCACTGGCCGATTCCCGACGAAGACATCGAAGAGGGATGGAGTACGCTGGCCAAGCTGAAAGACGAAGGTAAGGTGCGTTACATTGGCGTATCGAATTTTAATGTTGAGCAACTGCGGCGCGCTCAGGCGATCGCCCCCATCACATCTCTCCAGCCACCCTACTCGTTGGTTAAGCGAGACGTGGATCGCGAAATTTTGCCCTTCTGTCTGGAAAACAACATTGGCGTGATTGTGTATGCTCCTATGCAATCGGGACTGCTAACGGGCAAGATGAGTGCCGAGCGAGTGGCCACCATGCCGGATGATGACTGGCGGAAACGCGATCGCGAATTTCAAGAACCTCGGCTCTCTCGCAATTTAGAGCTAGTCGAACTGTTGCGCCACATTGGTGAGCAGCATGGCCGCTCCCCCGGTGAAGTGGCGATCGCCTGGACGCTCAGACTTCCCTCCGTCACGGCAGCCATTGTCGGCGGACGCAATGCCCAACAGGTTGAAGGCATCATCGGAGCCGCTGATTTTCGCCTCAGTGAAGATGAGATTGGGAAGATTGAGAGCTTTTTGAAGGAGAATCCATAGTGGAAGGCAGAGGGCAGGAGCCAGGAGTCAGGAGTCAGGAGTCAGAATGCTGAAATTTAAAGGGTAATTGTATGAGCGCACCCCTCTTGGAGTATGAAAACGGCTAATTCTTCTGCCTTCTGCCCTTTTCTCCTGACTCCTGACTCCTGACTCCTGACTTCTAATAGTTTAATAGCTAATCCTTCTGCCCTCTGCCCTTCTCTACTGACTTCTGACTTCTGACTCCTGACTCCCAATAGAATACGTTCTTCCCTTCCACGCTCCGCCTCGGCCCTGCCAGTGGCGTAAGGCGGAGTCCAGGGTCATGAGGGTATACAAGAAGGCGATCGCTGGTAAACCCAGGGCAAACAGCGGCGAACAGCGGTAGAACCGTACCGTGGGGAAATAGGCGATCGCCATCAAGAGCCACCCCGCTAGACCTGTAATGGACAGCCAGCTATTTCCGGTGAGGAGTCCAGCGATCGCGCTGATGGCCGGAACGAGGTAGATCAGCGTCATGCCAATCACTGTACCCAGCAGCAGCCAGGGAGAGTAGTTGAGCTGAGTAAACGCCGTTCGGGCCACCATGTCCCAAATGGAGGCGAGTGAGGGATAGGGGCGCAAGCTACGGGTAGAAAAACTGAGTCCTAACCAGATTCGACCTCTTCCAACCGTCGCCAAATTTCTAGATTTCACGGCATTGGCTAAGGCACAGTCGTCAATTAACGCCTGGTGAATCGCTTCGATGCCGCCAATGTGCTGTAAGGTATCGCGGCAAATTAAGATACAACCTCCAGCAGCAGCAGCCGTGCGGCGAGTCGGATGATTGACCCACGGAAAGGGATATAGTTTTTGGAAGAAAAAGACAAAGGCTGGAATCAGCAATTTTTCCCAAATGCTTTCACAGCGCAGGTGCACCATGAGAGACACCAGATCTAGCTGATTGCGCTGGGCCTGCACGACTAACTGATGCACATTGCCTGGATCGTGCTCAATATCGGCATCCGTAAGTAGCACATAGTCAGGTAATCGGTCGAAGCGATTGGCGCGTTCAACACCCTGAGCCATTGCCCAGAGTTTGCCCGTCCAACCCGATGGCAGCGGCTTTCCAGACAAAATGATCAGTTGGTCGGCTTTATTCAAGGATTGGGCAACGGATCGAGCGATCGCCCCTGTTCCATCCGTGCTGTTGTCATCTACCAAAAGGATGGTTAGAGAACCGGGATAGGTTTGATTGAGCAGCGATCGCAATGTAACGGGCAATAGTTCCGCTTCATTGCGAGCCGGAATGACGACTGCAATTGAGGGATAGACTGGTTGGTGAGCAAAATTTACAGTGGTTGTGAGGTCTGCAATGTCATCCTCATCATTCAACAACTGTTGATTGCATCGCCAAAACTGGCCCCAGCCCAATAACAGGACACTCCAGATGAATAGTGATAAGCTGGCAAATCCGATTGCAATTGCATTCATAAGATTAGCAGTGTAATCTGTCATCCATACCGATGTAACACCACTTCTTATTCATACGCATATTCAATTTATATGCAAACTCAAGACAAAATCACAGCATCTACCGTTGAAGCCGCGATCGCTACCAGCCAAAATCATCTCCTCTCGCTGCAACACCCCGATGGCTATTGGTGGTCAGAGCTAGAATCCAACGTCACCATTACGGCTGAAGTGGTATTGCTGCACAAAATCTGGGGAACGGACAAAACGCGTCCCCTGCACAAAGCAGAAGCCTATTTGCGATCGCAGCAGCGCGATCACGGCGGTTGGGAACTCTTCTACGGCGACGGTGGCGAGATCAGCACATCCGTCGAAGCGTATATGGCCCTGAGGCTGTTGGGCGTGCCCGCCACCGATCCGGCGCTAGAACGCGCGCGCACCTTTATCCTGTCGCGCGGTGGCATTAGCCGGACGCGCATCTTCACGAAGTTTCACTTGGCCTTGATTGGATGCTATGACTGGCGCGGCGTTCCGTCGATTCCGCCGTGGGTGATGCTACTGCCCGATCAGTTTCTGTTCAATATCTACGAGTTATCCAGTTGGGCGAGGGGAAGTACCGTTCCGCTGCTGATTGTGTTTGACCAGAAGCCTGTTTACGTCACTGAGCCTGCCATTCGGCTAGACGAACTGTATACGGAAGGCATTCAAAATGTTCGCTATGAGCTGCCCCGTCAGGGAGACTGGACGGATCTGTTTGTAACGCTGGATGATGCCTTTAAGCTGGCCGAGAAGCTGAATCTGGTTCCCTTCCGGCAGGCTGGTCTGGACGCGGCGGAACGGTGGGTCTTGGAGCGGCAGGAAGCGACGGGAGACTGGGGTGGCATCATTCCCGCCATGCTCAACTCACTGCTGGCGCTACGCAGCCTGGGATATGATGCGGCTGATCCTGTGGTAGAAAGGGGATTAGCTGCCGTCGATCGCTTCGTGATCGAAACCGTTGAAACATATTGTGTGCAGCCCTGTGTGTCTCCCGTGTGGGATACAGCGCTGGTGATGCGATCGCTCGTCGCTTCTGGCATCGCGCCTGACCATCCGGCCCTGGTACGAGGGGGAGAATGGCTGATCAGTAAGCAAATCTTGGACTATGGCGACTGGGCCGTTAAAAATCGGTTGGGCAAACCCGGAGCCTGGGCTTTTGAGTTCGATAATCGGTTTTATCCGGATGTTGATGACTCTGCGGTGGTTGTAATGGCTCTACAGGCCGTTAAACTGCCCAATGAAGCGCTGAAATGGCGAGCCATTCTGCGTACCGTGGCCTGGATTTTCTCCATGCAGTGTCGCGGGGGGGGGTGGGCCGCCTTTGATGTCGATAACGATCAGGATTGGCTAAATGCTTTACCCTATGCTGACTTGAAGGCGATGATCGATCCCAATACAGCCGACGTCACCGCCAGAGTGCTGGAAATGCTGGGACGGCTCAGAGGCGCATTAGGTGATGCAACATCTGTGAGTGAAGCATTCTCAGTCTTCAATGATCTATCGCTAAATGCTAAATTTACCTCCGAGCAGGCTAAGCGTTCGATAGACCGAGCCTTAACCTATCTGGTGAATGAGCAGGAACCAGAAGGCTGCTGGTTTGGCCGTTGGGGGGTGAACTACATCTATGGCACCAGCGGCGTGTTGTCGGCTTTGTCTCTGATCGCACCCAAAACCTATCGAACTCAAATTGAACGCGGTGCCGCGTGGCTGGTCAGTTGCCAAAATTCGGATGGTGGCTGGGGTGAAACCTGCCGCAGCTACAATGATTCGTCCTTAAAGGGACAGGGTGTGAGCACCGCCTCACAAACTGCCTGGGCCTTGATCGGTCTGATGGCCGCAGGTCAAGCTACTCAAGTTTATGCTGAGAATGCCATCCAGCGCGGTGTCGATTATCTGGTCGCGACTCAACGGGCTGATGGCACCTGGGATGAAGCAGAATTTACGGGAACGGGGTTTCCGTGTCACTTCTATCTGAAATATCACCTGTATCAACAGCACTTTCCACTCACTGCTCTAGGTCAGTATCGAGAACTACTCCTGTAACATCGCTGTCCCATCGGCAGTCCCACCGCTGAAACAGGATATGTGAATTTGATAGCCTGATGCTGCGTGCGCGTTGCGCACGCAGCATTG
>DATNPS010000173.1:0-12704 GCA_036703095.1 Crinalium sp.
AGCTGCGCGTCCTTCAACTCTCTTCAGAGCCTGACAGTAATTCCCACGATGCAAATCGGTGGCTGTGAAAGCCAGCCGCAAGCGAGCCTTCACAGCCACCGATCGGGAATTTGGTGTGCCCGTCGGGCGCTCCAAATTCCCGATCGCTTCAAATTGAGAATGTCTGAACGCCCGATTTTGTCAGCCATTCTCAGTTTGAACCCGATTCAGTCTTGTCTCAACGGCTGAACAAAAACTAGCTTTTTTTCGATTTCAGTCAATATGGGTTCGATCGCATCCAACTGAGTTGAACTGGCATACTGCTCTATTTGCGCAGCTAACTTATAGATGACAGTCTCTCCCATTCCAGCACAAGCTCCCCGGATAGAGTGAGCAGCATGTTTAATTCCATAACAATCCTGATCAGATAGCTTTATCTTAAGCTCTCTCAACTGACTGTCTAATGTTTCGATAAACATATGCAAAAGTTCTAACTCAAAGTCTCGATTTCCTTTCGAGAATTGAGAAATATAGCTCCAGTCAATTAATAATCCTTGCTCTGCTGAATCACTCACATCTTCGCTGTGACTGTTATCGAGGGAGCGATCGCCATGACTTTGCTGTATCTTACTACGCTCTGCGATCGCCTGTTCCCAGTGAATTAATTTAGCGGCTAAATCGTCCTGTCGAACAGGCTTAGAGAGATAGTCATCCATACCTGCTTCTAAACATCTCGCCCGATCTTCTTTCATCGCATTAGCGGTCATGGCAATGATGATCACATGTTCATCTTGCCTTTCCGTTAAACGAATCCGCTGAGCTGCATTGTATCCATCCAGAACGGGCATCTGGCAATCCATGAGGATTAAATCGTAGTGAATTTTAGCGAGCAGTTCTAACACTTCCTTCCCGTTAGCAACTACATCTGCTGTATAGCCAATATGCTTTAACTGATTCAACGCTACTTTTTGATTAATTAAATTATCTTCTGCTAATAAAATCTTAAGTTTCGGTACTTCTATAGAGGAACGTGAATGTAATAGCGAATGAGATGCAGACTGAGGATGCACGGATTCTGCAATATTTAGAGTATTTGAGTTCATTACGTTAAGCAAACAGTTCAATAACCGTGATTGACGGATAGGTTTAACAAAACAGGTCGAAAAGCCCATTTCTAATAAACGTTGAGTATCTCTATTTTGATTTAAAGAGATCATCATAATGACACGAGTGTTTGCCAGAAGCGGATCAGTTTTAATCTGATGCTTCAGCATACCACCGTCCATTTCCAGCAGTTGCGTATCCAGAATCACAACATCATAGGGCTGATGTTGCTCCGCCCGTTTCTGCAATTTGCAGATGGCGTCATTCGTACTGGTGGCTTCGTCCACACAAATTCCCCACCTGGATGCCTGCGTGCGCACAACTTGACGATTCGTTTTATAGCGATCGACAACAAGCAGCCTTAATCCCTGCAATACTGAAGCACTCAGCGAGTCAGGCGTTTTCACAGTTGCAAGCGTCTGTTTTTCTAATGGCAACGTAAACCAGAAGCGCGATCCCCGCCCCATTTCGCTTTCAACCCCAATCGTGCCTCCCATCAGATCAACCAACTGCTTACAAATGGCTAAGCCAAGGCCCGTCCCTCCATACTCGCGAGTGGTGGATGTATCGACTTGCGAAAAGGGTTGAAATAATTTAGCCTGAGCATCTGCTGGAATACCAATACCTGTATCGTTGACCGAAAACAGCAGGGATACTGTTGTAGGCGTTTCTGACACAAGCGATATGCTGATCGCCACTTCACCACCGTGCGTGAATTTAATCGCGTTGCCAACCAGATTGGTCAAAATTTGCCGGAGACGACTCTCATCACCTCGCAACTGAGTTGGCACATCCGGTTCAATCACAGTTGCGACGTTTAACTGCTTGGCGTGAGCACTGGCAGCCAGCAAATCGGCAACATCCTCCGCACAAATCATGACGTCGAAGTCGAGCACTTCCAACTCCATTTCATCCGCTTCCATCTTGGAAAAGTCGAGCAGATCATTAATGAGAGTCAGCAGATTATCTCCACTCACACGAATCGTTTCGACAAAATCGCGCTGCCGCTGATCAAGACTGGTATCCAATAGCAAACCAGTCATTCCCAAAACAGCATTCATGGGCGTTCGAATTTCATGACTGACGGTCGCCAGAAATGCACTCTTCAATCGAGCCGCTTCTTCAGCCTGTTTGCGGGCCTGATCAAGGGCCATGTTGTGCTGCGCCTGGGCGATCGCAATTCCAACCTGATCGGCCAATTGCTTAAGAAAATCCACCTCAAACGGCTGCCAGTGCCGGGAATGGGCACATTGATGTGCAATCAAAAGCCCCCAAAGCTGTTCACTCACCATGATTGGCACGACCAGATTCGCCTGAACTTGAAACTGAGCCAGCAGTTCCCGATGGCAAGGGGCGAGATCAGCAGTAGCAATATTATCAATCGCCGATACATGTCCCGATTGATACGACTGCCAACCAAAGTTTTGAAAGCAAGTATCCTGAATGTTCTGGCCTAGTGTGGCAATCCAGGGCTGATCCACAGACTCCACGGCAACGACTCCAGACCAATCCGGTTCAAACCGATAAATCAGGACGCGATCGGCCTCTAAAAATTCACGCACTTCCGCAACAGTCGTGCCCAGAATATGCTCCAGGTCAAGCGACTGACGAATGCGCAGGGCGATCGCTGAAAATAACTGTGCCCGTTGATTTTGACGCTGCAATTCTTCTTCTGCACGTCTCCGTTCTGTAATATCAATTCCAGTACCAATAATGTATTCAATATTGCCTTGATGATCTAATAGTGCAGTATTAGACCAACTGATTAACCGTCGTTCTCCTGAACGGATCGTCCAATAGCTTTCAAGAGTTCCAAGTGTCTGATGGGCCTGGAGCATCGCAAATCTTGACTCGACAGCATCAATTTCGGCAGCTGTTAAAAATAAATCCCAGAAATACCGATGTCTCACTTCTTCAAAGGAATAGCCAGTTGTGCGCTCGCAGTTGCGATTAAACCGCACAATTCGACCTTGTGGATCTAACACAACAATTAATGCACTAACCGTATCAAGCACACCTGTGGTGAAGTCTTTTTCTTGTTCTAATGTAGTTTCAATCCGTTGACGCTTTGTGATCTCTCGATACACCACGTAAAAAATGAATAGTAAAACGCTGAAGTTTAACGCAATACCCGTGATAGAACCCGAAAGAATTCGTTGGGCGATCGCCTTCAGGTCAGTAGACCAATCCTGTAAGACCAGCGTTTCTTCTTTTTCCATCATGCTGACGACGTGATGGATATCGCTGAGCGTTTGCTCAAAGGTAGCTACCGATAGCGCAGTTGGAGTAGATGAAGCATGTAACCGTTGCGACTGTTGATCAGTCGGTAAGTACTGCAACAGTTGATGTAGTAACTGCTCAGCTTTGTGAAGCCGCTGCTGCTGCAAACTAGAGAATGGCAAGTTACTTAATGCTTTCAGATCGCTATGAACCGCTTCGAGCGATGTCTCGTAAGACTGTAGTGACTGTTGTGTGAGAGATGCATCACGACGGGGTTGTTCTTGAATTTCGTGAACCTGAGCCAACACATCGCTTAGCTTTTCTAGAGCATCTTGTCTAGCCAAAACTGAATCCGCCGATGCGGTCAATTCCCTGGCGTTGTTGTACCAAAAAAATCCCAGCAGCATCAAAATAGCAGAGGCCGTACCAAATCCTGCGGCCATTTTGCTGAGAAACCAACCGCGATGAGGCTTGATAGGTTTGCGTTCAACCAAACTGCGCTCTAAATCAGATAGATTGCGCCGCAGTTCAAGCTGACGAGTCACTTGACGTCCTAAGGCTTGCAGGGCGTCTATTTGTTCCGGAGCCAGCTCTTTGGGTGCCCAATCCAGAACGCAAAGACTGCCCAGCGCGTAGCCTTCTGATGTGATCAGGGGCACTCCAGCATAAAATCGAATGTGGGGGTCTGCAACAACAAAGGGATTATCTCGAAAGCGCCTATCCAGCGACGTATCGGAAATGATCAGCGGCGTAGATTCCAGAATGGTGTGGCCGCAGAATGAGATATTACGCGGGTTTTCAGTGATCTCCAGCCCTACTTTTGATTTCACCCAGTGGCGATCGCGATCGACCAGACTCACGAGTGCGATCGGCGTGTTACAAATGTGCGCCGCAACCCGCGTAATATCATCGAACGCAATTTCGGGAGGAGTATCCAGAATTTTGCACTCATATAGCGCATTCAGGCGTTCTGACTCATTAGCAGGAATTGGAGCTGAAATCATTTGGGTTACGGGAGGGCTTCAGGCTATGTAAAGCTGACTCAGGACAAGACGGATGTTGGGAGCCGTTGCTGGTAAAGCTAACATCGATATTGTTCCCACTCATTCGTAGATAACCCGTATTTTCCCGATGGAATGTAGTCAGGCTAGATCAACCCCAGTAAAAGTACAGGCCAACTCATACTGTTAGGTAACCCATTCGTAGGAGGGCGATCGCCTTCTGTTTTCCTACACTAAAAACATGAACAACGAATCGATTGGCCTGGTAGGGGGCTACCAGGCTTTTTCATATGCATTTGACGAATGCGTAAAAAGCACCCCGCACGACGCGCGGGGTGCTTTTACGCTACTCGTAACACCGTCGTCTCGGCAGTGTTATGGCACATTAAAACACACGGAAAATAAACGGATAGCGGTAAGACTGGTCAGGATTATTCAAGCAGCCTAAGATAGCGAACACGGGCATCGTCCAGTGAACGATAAACAGCAATCCCAGCAGGGGATACCCAATCAGAAGCAAACACAAAAAGGCGAAAATAACGCCGTATAGCCAAACGTTGAAGTGAAAGTTGATGGCTTCTTTGGCATTCTCTTTAACGACTGGATCATCTGAAATGATTAGGATAGCGATCGGAATTCCAACCGAGGCAACCAGGGAACTCAGAAAAATAGATCCATGACACAAAGACGATAATAGCTTCCGCTTGTCTGAGTCATATGTGCTGTACATTCTAATGTCCTCCTGATTGCTCACTATTTGAATGATACTGATCAAATCAATCATTCACACAGTAAAGTTACCCGTACTTTTTTTCATCGGGAAACTCACCTTTAATCATCCGTGAATTCGATAGCCCGTTCGTCGAATTCACGTTAATCATCAATCCCTGACCGCGATCCTGCGGCAAATCGCTGTTTGAGTAAACGAGGGGACGGGAAAATACGCCCACCTAAGCTCTGGAAGTACAGACCACCAATGGTTCCTAAAAAAAGGAGATAGGCGATCGCCTGTACCAAATAAAGCCGCTGCGTATAGCCAAACAAAGCATTCAGCAAGAGACCCGGAAACCGATCATCCGGCAACACTTTAGCCGCGTCCCACACCATCGGGCCAAGGATGCAGGAAGGATGCCGCGAAAAATGCTCATAATAGACACAAAGGGATTCAGATTGGCGATCGCGACTGGCCAACGTATTCATCACTCCGTCAAAATGCCCTAATGCGGTAATCACCAATCCAGCAACGACCAGCAGCAGCAGCACACCCATGACTTGAAAGAACAGCCGCAGATTCAGCTTTACGCCCCACTTGAAGAGCAATCCTCCAATTCCTGCCGCGACAACTAATCCGGCTAATGCACCAAACGCGGGAACGAGACCTTGTTGAAACTTGGCCACAATAAACAGAATCGTTTCAAAGCCCTCTCGTAAAACGGCTATAAAAATTAAGATAAATACTCCCCAGGCCGCACTGCCGTCTCGTTTCAGAGCATGAATGACGGCTCCCTCTACCTGACTTTTTAAGGAACGAGCCTGCTGCGTCATCCAGATCAGCATCCAGCTCAGCATGGCGATCGCCACCACACTGAAAATTCCTTCTAATAACGGTTCAAGAATGCCTCCATAGCTCTGGTTAATGCTGCCCATACTCTGAACCAGCCAGCCAAACAGCGTTCCCACCAAAGCACTGGCAAACACTCCAGCCAGCACTCCCAGGTAAACCCAGGCATTGAGTTGGCTTTGTTTAGCTCGCTTCAGGCAAGCAAGCACAATTCCGACGACTAAAGCAGCTTCAACACCCTCCCGGAGGGTAATGACGAACGTAGGTAGCGCGGCGCTAAAATCCATTGAATCCTGTCTTGATATGAATTAAACTCACGTGCAGCTTCGGCAAAAGCGTTTGAGAGCTTGCATAACATTAACGCCACGCAAAGCCCTGAAGCCTTATCTTCCAATTCTTGAGAATCTTTGTCAATAGAATAAATTTCTTCCTATCGCTAAATATCATAGGCTCCTTACAAAAGATGGCGATTACACTACCCGGCAATTCTCAGTATGCAAATCGGTGGCAGCTTGCGCCGCCACCGATTACGAGTTTTGCGCGCCCGCTGAGTACGCAAAACTCACAATCAGCCTCGAAATGAGAATGCAGCAATTCTCATTTTGAAACCGAATTGCGGGTTTGGCGCGCCCGTCGGGCGCGCCAAACCCGCAATCGGTAGCAGTGCAAGCTCGCCTTAGGCGAGCTTGCACTGCTACCGATTGCATACTGAGAATGGCTGAAAGTTGAATATTTTCTAATTAGCGTTTGGAAAAGATAAATTTAACGCTTAAAAATGAGTCATCAAGCAGCCCAATAACGCCTTAACGTTCTATTAACCTTTTCGTTTCCCCACACCCGATTTTCGCGGGTCTGATTCCCGCATATTCCACTCTTTCACAGCTTAATCTTGACTGATTCGCGAAGTTTTCACACAGAGAATCCGTTAATTTACTGTGGCTTTATGACTTCGTTTTGTACTTCTTGTTAACCTCACTGTAGACGAATGCATATAGACCCCTTTGTGAGCCATGAGGTAATCGCATGAAAGCAGTAATATTGGCTGGAGGCTTGGGAACTCGTCTCAGTGAGGAAACCACAATTAAACCAAAACCGATGGTTGAAATTGGCGGTCAGCCCGTCCTCTGGCACATTATGAAAATCTATTCCGCTCATGGAATTAACGATTTCATTATTTGTTGTGGCTACAAAGGTTACGTAATCAAAGAATACTTCGCCAACTATTTTCTACGGATGTCCGATGTTACATTCGACATGCGTTTCAATCAAATGAATATTCATGCGGGTAAAGCCGAACCCTGGCGAGTTACCCTGGTGGATACGGGCGAAGCTACGATGACAGGCGGACGGTTAAAGCGTGTCAGAGAGCACATTGGTAACGAAGCTTTCTGCTTTACCTACGGAGACGGTGTTAGCAACATCAATATTACTGAACTCGTCAAGTTCCACAAAGAACAGGGAACGCTGGGAACCCTAACGGCAGTTCAACCCCCTGGACGATTTGGGGCGATTTCTCTGGGCCAGGGGCAAACCAGAATTACAACCTTCCATGAAAAGCCGGATGGCGATGGAGCCTGGATTAACGGAGGCTATTTTGTTCTAGAGCCTGATGTGATCGACTACATCGAAGATGATTCAACCGTATGGGAACAGGAACCCATGAAGAAGTTGGCTCACACCGATCAGCTTTCAGCCTATCGCCACGATGGCTTCTGGCAACCAATGGACACCCTGAAAGACAAGAATTATCTGGACGGACTGTGGCAAAGCGGCAAAGCTCCCTGGAAAGTCTGGTAAGGAACGTGAATTAAACAAGATGAAGCATTCAAAGTAGGGGTTTGGCCATATCAGGCCCCTACAGCAAATTAAAGTTTGCGAGGAGTTAATTCACATTCCCAACTCCAACGGTCTGGTAAACGCATAATAGATGCCAACATAAAGCGGGACAAAAAGCAGGACGAACCTACGTATGTATGATTTTGCGATTATTGGTGGTGGCATTGTTGGGCTATCCACTGGCATGGCGTTGGGTAAACGGTATCCAGGTGCCAAAATTCTCGTGCTGGAAAAAGAAAGCAAGTGGGCTTTTCACCAGACAGGCAATAATAGCGGCGTCATTCACTCTGGTGTCTATTACAAGCCAGGCAGCTTTAAAGCAAAGTTTTGCCGCGACGGTTGCAACAGCATGGTGGAGTTTTGCCGGGAACATAATATTCCCCATGAAGTCTGCGGTAAAGTAATTGTCGCGACGGAAGAGAAAGAATTGCCGCTGCTGGAAAACCTGTATCAACGGGGCTTACAAAATGGCATTCCAGTCACTCGCATTACGGCAGAGCAGGTGCGTGAGTATGAACCTCATGTGAGTGCGATCGCAGGCATCTGGGTTTCGTCTACCGGAATCGCCGATTACAAGAAGGTTTGCCACAAGTACGCTGAGTTGATTCAAGAGCAGGGCGGCGATCTGCGGCTCAATACGAAAGTGTTGAGAATCGTAGAAACGCCTGAAGGGCAGGTGCTCGAAACGAATCAGGGTTCCTTCCAAGCCAAGTTTGTGATCAACTGTGCCGGGCTGCATAGCGATCGCGTCGCTAAACTCAACCAGGTTGATCCACAAGCTAAAATCGTGCCCTTCCGGGGTGAATATTACGAACTGGTTCCTGAAAAACGTCATCTGGTCAAAGGGCTAATCTATCCTGTGCCCAATCCCGACTTCCCATTCCTGGGCGTTCATTTCACTCGCATGATCGATGGTACGGTTCACGCTGGCCCGAATGCGGTTCTCAGTCTGAAGCGCGAAGGCTATACCAAAACCGATTTCGACCTGCGGGACTTTGCTGAAGTCATGGCCTATCCTGGGTTCTGGAAGCTAGCGGCCAAACACGCAGATGAAGGCATCAAGGAAATTATTCGCTCCTTCAGCAAGGCAGCATTTGTGCAAAGTTTGCAACGACTGATTCCAGAGGTGCAGTCTGAAGATGTGATTCCGACCCATGCGGGGGTGCGGGCACAAGCGCTGATGAACGACGGCAAGCTGGTGGATGATTTCTTGATTGTTAACGGCAAGAACTCGATCCACGTCTGCAATGCGCCCTCTCCGGCAGCGACCTCGTCCCTTGAAATTGGCAAAGCTGTGGCAGAGCAAATTCCTGCTCCCGATCGCCTGAAAACCACCTTAAACGTATAGGACACAACATGAAAGTATTAGTTACTGGAACAGAAGGATACCTCGGTTCCGTATTTGCTCCGCTGCTAATGGAGCGCGGTCATGACGTTATTGGTGTAGACACTGGATTCTATAAGGTCGGCTGGTTATATAATGCGACCGATCGCACTCCTAAAACGTTAAATAAAGACATTCGCCACATCACGGAAGAAGATTTAGCGGGTGTAGAGGCGATCGTACACATGGCCGAGTTGTCCAATGATCCTACCGGACAGCTCTCTCCCACCATTACCTACGACATCAACCACAAAGGCTCCGTTCGCTTGGCCGAACTGGCTAAAAAAGCGGGTGTGCGTCGGTTTGTCTATATGTCATCCTGTAGCGTGTATGGTGTAGCGACCGAAGGCGATGTGACGGAAGAATCGCCCGTGAATCCCCAAACCGCTTATGCAGAATGCAAAACGCTGGTCGAGCGCGACGTGAAGCCAATGGCAGATGATGATTTCTCGCCCACCTTCATGCGAAACGCCACCGCGTTTGGCGCGTCTCCCCGGATGCGGTTTGACATCGTGTTAAACAACCTGTCTGGCCTGGCCTGGACCACCAAAGAAATCAAAATGACGAGCGACGGTACGCCCTGGCGTCCGTTAGTTCACGCGCTGGATATCGCCAAAGCGCTGCTCTGTGTGCTGGATGCACCGCGTGATATCGTTCACAACCAAATCTTTAACGTGGGCGATACGTCGAACAACTATCGCGTCAAAGAAATCGCTGAAATCATCGCGAATGTGTTTCCTGATTGCCAGCTTAGCTTTGGCACCCAGGGCGCAGACAACCGCAGCTATCGCGTGTCGTTTGAGAAGATCAACACTCAACTGCCCGGATTCAAGTGTGACTGGAATGCAGAGAAGGGCGCAGAGCAGCTTTATAAGCTGTTCTCTCAAATCGACATGACGAAAGATGTATTTGAATCGAGAGGGTTCACGCGTCTGAAACAACTGGAGTACCTGATTCGCACCCAGCAAATTGATAAGGATTTCTTCTGGAGCAAGCCATGATTTTTACGGAAACCAAGCTAAAAGGGGCGTTTGTCCTGGATCTGGAAATTCGCTCGGATGACCGGGGGGGGTTTGCCCGGACGTACTGCGCCAAGGAATTTGAAGCGCATGGCTTAAAGCCTTCCGTAGCGCAGTGCAACCTGTCGTTTAACTACAAAGCTGGTACGCTGCGCGGAATGCACTATCAAATTCCGCCCGCCGCTGAGACAAAGCTGGTGCGCTGCACAAAAGGTGCCATTTATGACGTGATCATCGATCTGCGTCCTGATTCGCCCACCTATCTGCAACATTTTGGCGTCGAGCTAACCGCCGATAATCGTCGCGCGCTTTACGTTCCTGAGATGTTTGCTCACGGGTATCAAGCGCTGACTGATGATGCAGAAGTGGTGTATCAGGTGGGTGAATTCTACACCCCCGGCTATGAGCGCGGCATTCGCTATGACGATCCTACGTTTGCGATCGCCTGGCCGATTCCCGTCACGGTCATGTCTGAAAAAGATCAGTCGTGGCCCCCGTTTGAACCTGTTGCAGTAGGAGTTTAAGCATGATTATTGTGGATACAGCGCTGAAAGCCCGTGCTGAAGCAGGCAATCCGGTTCGAGTCGGCATGATCGGAGCGGGTTTCATGGGTCGTGGCATTGCCAACCAGATTGCCAATTCTGTTCCGGGTATGGAACTGGTCGCCATTTTTAACCGCAATCTGGATAATGCAAAACGGGCCTACACCGAAGCGGGTATTGAGAATGTTCGCGTGGTGAAAACGGTTGGTGATCTGGAAGAAGCGATCGCCCAGGGCCAATATGCCGTTACCGATGACGCCATGCTGCTCTGTCGCGCAGAAGGCATTGATGCCTTGATCGAAGTCACCGGAACCACCGAGTTTGGTGCCCATGTCGTGCTGGAGGCGATCGCCCATAAAAAGCACATCGTTCTGATGAATGCGGAATTGGATGGTACCATCGGCCCCATTCTCAAAGTCTATGCCGACAAAGCGGGTGTAATTCTGTCAGCCTGTGATGGCGATCAGCCCGGTGTGCAGATGAACCTCTATCGCTTTGTCAAAAGCATTGGTGTGACACCTCTGCTCTGCGGCAACATCAAAGGTCTGCAAGACCCCTATCGCAACCCGACCACACAAGAAGGGTTCGCGAAGAAGTGGGGACAAAATGTTCACATGGTAACGAGCTTCGCAGACGGTACGAAGATCTCGTTTGAACAGGCGATCGTGGCCAATGCCACTGGCATGAGTGTCGCCAAGCGGGGCATGTTGGGATACGACTACACAGGTCATATTGACGAAATGACCAAGATGTACGACGTTGACCAGCTGAAGGAAAAAGGCGGCATTGTGGACTACGTGGTCGGCACCAAACCCGGCCCCGGTGTGTTTGTCTTCGGCACCCATGATGACCCGAAACAGCAGCACTATCTCAACCTGTACAAGCTCGGCGAAGGGCCACTCTATAGCTTCTACACGCCGTACCATCTGTGCCACTTTGAAGTGCCGCTGTCGGTGGCTCGCGTAGTGCTGTTTGGCGATGCCGTACTGGCTCCGCTGGGCGCTCCCAAAGTAGATGTCATCACCACGGCCAAACATGACCTGCAAGCGGGTCAAACCTTAGACGGCATTGGTGGCTACGATACCTACGGACAGTGCGAAACATCTGAGATTACGCAGGCTGAGCGTCTGTTGCCGATGGGTCTGGCAGAAGGCTGTCGCTTAAAGCGCGATATTCCCAAAGACCAGGTGCTCACGTATGACGACGTGGAGTTACCCGAAGGCCGTCTGTGCGACAAGCTGAGAGCCGAGCAAGATGCTTACTTTGCCGCCGCTAAACCTGTAGCGGTTGTCGGGTAGGCGATCGCCCAAACGTTATTTCTGCCTGAAATGGCGCAAACTTGCCCTGTGCGTCGCACAGGGCAAGTTTTTGCGCGTTCGTTGAATTCACGTATAGTGAATTGAGTCGTTCCCAGCGTTAATCCGCATGAATCCTCTGTGTTCTGACGCATCTGCTCATCCTGCAACAAGCTGGCAGGGCAAATTGGAGTTAGAGTTTGCTCGTCGTCAGGACGGCACCCAACTGATTCACACTCACGTACAGGCCCCTTTGAAGGTACAGCGGCCTTTTTACCCCGAAGGGCCAGAAGTTTGTCATACCGTTGCCCTGCATACCGCAGGTGGAATCGTGGGAGGCGATCGCCTCTCACTCAATCTCACGCTCCAACCTCAAGCTCATGCGTTAGTCACAACCGCCGCTGCCGGAAAAGTGTATCGCAGCAACGGCAGTGAGGCCCAGCAAACCATCCAGGTTCACGTTGCGGAAGGAGCCTGTTTAGAGTGGTTGCCGCAGGAAACTATTATTTTTGATGGAGCCAACTACCGCCAAAATCTTCGCGTTGATTTGGCGGAGGGAGCATTGTGGATGGGATGGGAAATTACGCGGTTGGGACGCAGCGCCAGAGGAGAACAATTTTTACAGGGGGAATGGCGATCGCACACGCAGGTCTTTCAAGAGGGCCGTCCAGTTTGGGTTGATCCCCAATGGGTGCAGGGTGGTTCTGCCATGCTGGATAGTTTGCATGGACTGGCCGGATGTCCAGTAATCGGAAGTTTCGCG
>DATNPS010000194.1:0-42776 GCA_036703095.1 Crinalium sp.
TTATGAACAACCTGGATACCAACCTCAATACCCTTGTGGATGCTGTTGTCAAAGCGATTCTGGCCGCCAATCAAAGTCAAGATGTAGACGATGCCCTCAGCATTCGCGATGAGCTACATCGACTGCCCAATCATTTGATGACGGAAGTATTGAATGGTGTCATTCTTAATCTCGTGCAGGTAGACCCAGAGGTGTGTCGCTGGTTCATTCTGGATATTTTTCTGCGCGATGCTGACCCGGAAGGACGAGCCGATGTGGCTGAACGGATTAATTTGCTGCTAGCGGATTTGCGATCGCAGTAGCGAAGGTATAAAGATAGACAGCCGTTCTAAAACCCAGTAAATTTCTTCGTGAAGCGGATTGAAGTCTCCAACTATACCGGGTTCTACTGAAGAATCTTGCATAAATGGATGAAGACCTAGCTATTTCTAAGAATAGCTGGTGCAATCGGCTCTACTTCCAATCCAAACGGGGTTGTGCCCTGATTGGTGCTGCTGATCGAAGATAACTGCAAGGTTGGCTAGTATGACTCGTGTGTTGCTGCGTGTTGGTGTTTTGTTTAGCTTGGTTGCCTTGATTGACGGACTCTACACTCCGCCAACGCTGGCTCAAATTACAGCCGCACCCGATGGCACGGGAACTGAGGTCAGACGAGAAGGCGATCGCATCACCATTCAAGGCGGCACGCTATCGCGCAACCAGCAAAATTTGTTTCATAGCTTCGAGCGATTTGGTTTAAGCGCTAGAGAAACGGCCACGTTCTTATCGAATCCGCAGATTCAAAATATCCTCGGTCGGATTACGGGTGGCGATGCGTCGGTGATCGACGGGTTGCTGCAAGTAACGGGTGGGCATTCCAACCTGTACTTGATGAACCCAGCCGGAATTCTGTTTGGCCCCAATGCCCGTCTGGATCTTCCCGCATCATTTACCGCCACAACAGCCACGGGAATTGGCTTTGGTGGTTCCCGCTTTAATGCCATTTCGCCCAGCGATTACGCCAATCTGGTCGGCACTCCTAACGAATTTGTGTTTGCAACGAGCGAACCGGGGGCGATCGCCAACTTAGGAACTCTAGCTGTCAATCCGGGTGAAAGCCTGACGCTTTTGGGCGGCACGGTCGTGAACACAGGCACCCTCAGCGCTCCGGGTGGACAAATTACGATCGCCGCGATTCCCGGTCAAAATGCCGTTCGTGTGAGTCAGGAAGGACTGCTGCTCAGCCTGCAACTGCAAGGATTGGCACAGGCGTCTGAATCTCTCCCCTTTACGCCATTCACTCTACCGCAGCTACTCACAGGCGGCAATCTGGACAACGCCAGCACAATTCACGCCAATCCAGACGGCACCATCAGCCTCACAGGCTCCAATATCGCTATTCCCACAACCTCCGGTACTGCGATCGCCTCCGGCACCCTCACCACCTCCTCCATCTCTCCCACCTCCCCCATCTCCCAAATCAACGTCCTGGGCGATCGCGTCGCTCTCCTCTCCAGCACGCTCGACGCCTCTGGTTCCAATGGGGGTGGCACGATCCGCATTGGCGGCGACTATCAGGGACAGGGGAGTGTATTTAATGCCTCCCGCACCTATGTCAGCCGCGATTCTGCCATTTCTGCGGATGCGTTGAGTAGTGGTGCTGGGGGGAGAGCGATTGTTTGGGCGGATGACGCCACCCAGTTTTACGGGACATTGAGTGCGCGTGGACATGGCGTCGGGCAGGGCGGATTCGCAGAGATTTCTGGCGCAAATGTCCTTGAGTTTGATGGCTCCGTGAACCTCACCAGTCCGCAAGGGCAAACCGGGACGTTATTGCTTGATCCAAGCAGTATCGATGTTGTGGCTGGGGGGATTAACCCGCCTGATTTACCGTCTGGTGGGGGTACGCAACTGTTGTTTGGCGACAATCCGGGTGGCGCGAGCACGGTTAACAACGGCACCATTGATGCGGCAACTGCCAATGTTGTATTGCAGGCCACCAATACGATTACGTTTAGTGCTCCAGTGGCGATCGCCACCACTGGAATAGGTCTATCCGCAACTGCAAACCAAATTCAGGTCAACGCTCCGATTACAACCACGGGAGGCAATATTGAACTCACCGCTACCAATAGTGCAGCGGATGGCATCGATCTGTTTGGTTCGCTCACTTCGAATGGCGGCAATATTATCCTGAATGGAACCGGGGCGAATTTCGGGATTTTTCTGAATACGGGGGAAAGCATTAATTCGGGTAGTGGGTCGATCGCCATTAACGGGACGAGCAGTTCCGTTGGGCTTCAGCTCCAGGGAGCGGTGAATTCAGGGGGTGGGTCGATCGCCATTAATGGGACAGGGGTTCGAGCTGTTTCACTGCCTGGAGCAGGAGCATCCGTAGCATCCGGTGGTGGAGACATCACGATCACGGGAATCCAAACCCCTAATAGTGCTGATAGAAGCCTGTTATTGACAGGTGGCTCCATTAACGCTGGCACTGGCAATCTCACGATTACAGGTGATGCACCTGATATTATCGGTAGCCTTGGCAGCACGATCAGTGGCAGTGGCAATTTAGTAATACAACCCGCGAATGCAACTACTCCTATTACGCTAGGCGGCACAGGCACCAATTCTAATTTTCTCGATCTGGAAGAACTGCAAACCCTGCAAAACGGCTTTGCCTCCATCACCATTGGTCGAGCTGATAGTAGTGGATCGATTACCTTAGGCAGCGATATCACCTTCAACGATCCTGTTACGTTGCAAGCACCAGCCGGAGCAGGCTCGATTAATACCAATGGTTTTGGCATTATTGGAAGCGACAATGCCACACTCAACTTGCTCGCCAGTCAAAGCATTGTCACTGATACGTTAACCAATCCCGGTCGCGCCATCACGGTAACCAGTACCAATGGTGACATTACGACAGGCAACATCACGACTCACTTGACCAATGGGGTTGGCGGTGCGGTTAATTTACAAGCATTTAACCGCATTCAAACAGGGGATATTGATACCTGGGTCAATGGCGGCAGTGGAGGCAATCTTGACCTCACTCTCAACGGTAGCAACGGATCTATTACAACAGGGCGTATCTGGACACTGACATTTGACTTCAACTCAGGTGGTGATATTAATATCAATGCCAATGGTGGCACCGTTACGACAGGTAGTATCGACAGTTACGCTAACCGTAGCCGTGGGCAGGGTGGCGACATTGTTATTAGCGGTAGCAATATCTCTACAGGCGATCTCAACAATAACGGCTTAAGCGGGTTAGGGCCGCTTGATGCTCGTACTGGCATTATTACCTTTAATGCAACGAGCAACATTACAACAGGCAACATCAACAGCAAAGATAGCCCAATTACGTTTAACGGAGCGTTGACGCTCGATCGCGATATCGCCATTCGTGGATTTGGTGCGGGCAGTGATGTCACTTTGAACGGTTTGGTTAACGGTAATCACACCTTAACGGTTGACGCTGGAGCGGGGAACGTCGTTTTCACGAATAGCGTCGGGGTTCTGGCTCCCTTAAATAATTTGGTCATCAATAGCAGTGGCACGACTCAATTCAATAGCTCGGTGGATGCGGCGAGTCTGACCACCAACACCGGAGGGAATACCATTCTCAATGGCAATGTGACAACATCGGGAACGGCAGGACAAACCTATAATGATGTGATCGCGATCGCCGGAAATGCAATACTCACCGCCGATGAACTTAACTTTGCGGATCCCGTATCGGGAACGGGAGCGCTGACGCTACGCCCCTTCACCCGCAGTCAGCCGATTCGAATTGGTGGAACGGTCGATGTTCCCGACACGCTCAACCTATCGAGTAGCGACATCAACGCTTTGCAAGATGGCTTTAGCTCCATCACCATTGGCCGCCCGGATGGAATGGCTGAAACAACCGTCAATACCGTTACCTTCTCTGATCCGACGATCCTTCGCAATCAATCTATTACAGTTAACGGGGCGGTAACGGGGCTGGGGGATGCGTCTCTCCGCTTTGTCGGGACAACGCAGATGAATGCTGATGTCAGCACGGCCAGCCAAAGTGTTTTCTTTAATAGCCCTACCCAGATTGGCAGCAACACCGATCCAGCGGCATCGGGAATTAGCATCACGGCAGGGGATGGTGGCTCGATTCTCTTCGGCAGCACGATCGATGGCGTGAGTTCGGGTGACAACAGCTTGACGCTGAATGCTTCGACTGGATTGGTGCGGTTTAATGGGGCGATCGGGGATGCAACCCCACTGGGCCGACTTAGCGTGAACGCGCAACAAACTGAAATTGGCAACGATATCAATACGGCTGGCAACATCACGTTTAACAGTCCGGTCGATTTGCTGGATCGCGCTGTGATCAGTGCTGGACGAAGTACGCTGACCTTCAACAATACCCTGACCGCAGGTTCGAACGACGTGACGCTGGCGGGTGGAGAAATTAACCTGCTGGGGGGTGAGAATTCGGTGAGCGGTTCTGGCGATCTGACGCTCCGTCAGGGCAATACAGACCAACCCATTCAGGTGGGGAATGTGGCGATCGCTGATCCAACGGCATTAAACCTAACCCCAACCGACCTGGCTGCTCTGGCCGATGGATTTAGTACCATCACCATCGAACAGCCCACCGGAAGCGGCGATATTTTTCTGAATACCGCAACCTTTCGTTCGCCGCTCACCGTGCGGACAGCGAACGGCTCCATCTTCTATGACGGGGATGTGACGCTACCCATCGGCACATCGATCACCTTCGATAGCAGCAGCCCGATCGTGCTGCGACGAGACATCACGACGCAAGGCAATTCGCTCGTCTTTAATCACGATGTGGAGTTGCGCAATGACATCACACTGGACACCGCATCGGGCGGCAACAATATTGTGTTTGGTGGCACTGTGGAGGGCGATCGCCTCCTTACCCTCCGCGCCGGACTGGGCACCATTCGCTTTAGGGGATTGGTGGGTAGTGTTTCACCATTGAGAGGATTGCAGATTGATAGCGCAGCATCAACCGAAGTCAGAGCCAACCTCAACACCAGCAACACGATTCGCATAGATAGTCCGGTGAGTGTGTTTAATAACGCTGGGATTGAAGCGAGAACGGGGGCGATCGCCATTTCTCAGCCGATGACCGGATTGGACAATTCATCGGTTACGCTCCGCGCAAATGGCCCCATTACCGTGCAGGACATCACAGCGTTAGGTGGTGGCATTTTATTGAATAGTGATGCCAACGTGACGACGCGTAATTTAACGGCTCGTCAGGCGATTACGGTAACGGGTGATTCTAATATCAGTACGGGCAGTATTACATCTCAGGGTGGCAATGTCACCCTAACCAGTGACGGCAACATCAACGTACTGGGAGATATTAGCTCATCCGGTGGCGATATTGCGCTCACCAGTGGCGATGCAGCCGTCACGCAAAATTTGAACTCGTCCAGTCCCACACAGGGCGGTGCCATCACGGTTCGCGCCACGAACAGTATCACGACTCGGCAGATCAACTCCAGTTCTGCCAATGGCAGTGGTGGTAACGTGTTGCTCGACCCACGAAGTGATGTGCAGGTGGATGCGATCGATGCGCGCGGCGGCAGCAATGGCCGGGGCGGAAACGTAACGGTCGTGGCGGGACAATATTTTCGGGCAGTCAGCACCATTCCCGAACTGGCTCCGCTCACCAGCATTTCGACTGCGGGTGGACAGGGTGGTGGCAATATCTTCATCCGTCACGGCGGCAACGGTGATATTCCGTTTGTGGTTGGAGCCAACACGCAAAATGGTACTCTGGGCGCGATCACGACGGGCAACTACACCTTAGCTCCCACGCAATCCATTGAGGGCGATGTGACGCTGGGCGATATTCAAATCACCACCAGTGCAACTAACTGTGTGCTGCAATGTCCACCCCCACCGCCCCCACCGCCCCCCGCACCATTACCAAATATCTCGTTTGTAGAAGCCCAAACCACACTTCAGCGCGTTCTTGAACAAACGGGTGTTCAGCCTGCGCTGATTTATGTGGGATTTGTGCCCGCTCAAAGCTCGATTGATATTGGGTTTGAACAGCGCGAAGCTACCTCGACGCAGCAAGTTGAACGCTATCTCGGTCGGTCTGGCAGTTCAGATGGTTTGAGTGTTTTATTTAAGCCAAAGGAGAGCGATCGCCTCGAAATTGTGATTGTCACGTCCTCTGGAGAACCGATTCGGCGATCGGTGGATGGGGTCACGCGCGGCGATATTCAGCGCGTCACGCGTCAACTGTTGGGACAAATCACCGATCGTTCTAAAGAAAATTCAACGGCTTATTTACGTCCGGCACAACAACTGTATGAGTGGCTGATCACACCCATCGAAGCAGATTTACAGCGTGAAAAGATCAGCAATTTATCGTTCATTATGGATGCTGGATTGCGATTTGTGCCGATCGCCACGCTCTATGATGGGCAACAGTTTCTTGTTGAGAAATACAGCGTGGGACTTATGCCCAGTCTGGGATTGACCGACACACGCCGAGTTGATTTACGCAACGCTCAGGTTTTAGCGATGGGTGCATCCCAATTTACCAATCAGCTTCCCTTACCCGCCGTTCCGGTTGAACTGTCTGAAATTAATTCCATCTGGCAGGGCGAGGCACTGCTGAATTCGGCTTTCACGCCTAGCAATCTCAAACTTCAGCGAGAACAGCGGCCCTTTGGCATTGTCCACCTGGCGACTCATGCCGAATTCAATCGGGGCGCACCGCAAAACTCGTACATCCAATTCTGGAATCAGCAATTAGGACTGGATCAAATCCGGCAGCTTGGGCTGAACAATCCTCCAGTAGAACTGCTGGTGCTGAGCGCCTGTCGGACAGCCCTTGGTAATGAAGATGCGGAATTGGGCTTTGCCGGATTTGCAGTGCAGGCTGGAGTGCGATCGGTGCTGGCGAGCCTCTGGTCAGTCAGCGATGTTGGCACGCTGGCTCTGATGAGCGAATTTTACGAACAGTTGCGCACGGCCCCAACCCGTTCGGAAGCACTTCGTCGCGCTCAGGTGGCGATGCTGCGAGGTCAGGTTCGAATTAGCAACGGCATACTAACAACATCCAGTGGACGTAACATTGCGCTACCAGCCACGCTGACCGGACAGAATGCCCCCAATCTACCGTATCCGCTGTATTGGGCGGCCTTCACGATGATTGGGAATCCCTGGTAGGTTTGTTGGCGATCGGGTATGCCCCCCTGTGGCGCAACCGTTATTCCGTAGAGACGTCCCATTGGGACGTCTCTACCCAATATTTCGTTACCCACGCTAATCCTAACGGCGTTCCGGTAAATTCTGTCACCCTATGGAGACGTCCCAATGGGACGTCTCTACCCGATATTTCGTTGTCCACCCCAATCCTAACGGCGTTCCGGCAAATTTCGGGGTGGAATCCGGCGGCCTTCGTAGAACTGGCGTTCCAATCGGCCTAACGCTAACCACGCTCCACCCGCAAGAATCGGGATACCTGCCGCCAGAATCGTCAGCAGCAGAGACGGTTGACCCAGCAGCAGACTCAGCAGTGGGACGCTAGACCAGGCGATCGCCCCTCCTATAGCCAGTCCCAACCGTAACCGCTTGATGTTGGTCAGCGCTCCCCGACAGCTAGCGCATTTTTCAGTGTGGGAATGGTAGCGATCGCACAACGCTTCCGTTGAGAGTCGAGGTGGCAGTGGTTCACCTGGAAACGGATCGGCCTCGTAGGCATTCACCCACTTTCGCAATTCAGAGACAAAGCTATCGGCCCGTGTGGGTAAGTAAAACGCCTTGGCGAAATTGGTACTGCCACCTTTATTGGCCAGGTAGCGTTCCTGAAAATGCAGGAAAATCTGATCGTCTTCCAGCACGCCATTTTGCCCGAGGTGAGAATACCAGCGGGGCGTGCGCTGAATAATGAATCCTGGCAGCTTCGACGGAAACTTGAACGGGAATCGCGCAAACAAACGGCATTCCCCTTTCCGTACAGGAGTCGCATACACAACGGTAAGCGTGCGACCAAACTGCTTGGAGGTCAGATCGTGCCACATCAGGGCAGGTGCAATAAAGGTGGTGTGCTGTCGTCCCAACGTTCCTTTGCGCGGCCCTTCTTCCCAGAGTCCGGTAAAGCCCTGACGAGTAGCTTCCACAACTTCCAGGTCTACCGTGGAGGCGTTCGAGCGATTGCCGACCGAGCGATGATGGGTGAACGGCACATGGCTGGCATCCAGCACGTTTTCCAACAGAGTCAGCGCATCGTAGGGCAAATCGCGAAAGGTATTCAGGCAAACCCATTCATCCACACCATCCTCCAGCAGATCAACGATCGGCAGCTTTACCTTTGTCGCATTCTCAGGCTGACCCGCATAGACAAACAGCAAGCCTTGCTGAACGGCAGTCGGTAGCGACGCAACGCAGGCTCGCTTGGAGGTGTGCGCTGTTCCGTCTGCGCTTTGTTGAGGGATGCGATCGCACGCTCCCTCTCCCGTAAACGCCCACCCGTGATAGGGACATTCCAGCAGCCCATCCTCGGCAATTCGACCTTCTGAAAGCGGCGCGAGACGGTGGGGGCACTGGTCATCAAAGGCACGCCAGCAGCTAGCCTGACGATCCCACCAGATCACCAGATCGCGCTCCAGTAAGGTAAACCGGGCCGGAGTGGATTTATCTAAATCGTCAATATAAAAAACGGGATACCAAACTTCTTTCCAGTCAAATCGGGACGGATCAGGCCCACCCGCAGGCAGTTCATTCGGTTGGGAGGTTTGGACGCGCTCTTCGATTAACATGCCAATAACCAGTAGGGGTAAACATAAAGGTTCCTTTTACATATGTTAACAATTGGTTGCATTTTGGATTTTGGATTTTGGATTGGGATGTGGGGGAGGTGGATGGGGATGTTGGTGGTTATGGAGTTGGAATATGGGGTGTGGATGAGCAGTCGTTTAAGCAACGCACGAAGAATTCAGCGCTTAGGGTAATTCAGTTGGTAGAGTCATTACCAGTCAAGACTTCAACAACCGTAATTGGTAAACAACTTATCCGTTGTGCTACGTCTGTAGGAGCCAACTATCGTCCTGCGTGTCGGACAAAACCGATGGCGTTATGGACTATGACTCGGTTGAGGCACGGACGGATCGCAGCGCGGATCATACGACAACGTGACAAAAAAGGTGAGACCTGCGCCGGAGCCGTTGTAGCGCGTGACAACACCGTCTCCTAAACACACGACATATTCCCCATATCCTTCCATCGTGTTCTCCAGTCCTAAATCTCGATATTGCGATTGCGGCGGTTGATAGCCAAACACGTATGCAAAAAAACGGGCGGCATCCGATAGATCAAAATCCATCGTGGTCAGATTATCGAACGTAATTTGTTGAACGCGATTGTTCACAAATCGAATCTTTAAAGTGCCGTTTTCAGTCCCCGAAAATAATCGTCGCGCTTGCTGGGGAGAGTAGGTGTACGTTGCGACTGAGTTACCATTGGCATCCGTTGTGGTTAACCGAGTCCAATAGCGTCCAAAGTAGCGCTCAACCGTTTGAGGCGTTTGATTGAGCACATAGCGTCCTGCGATCGCCGGAGGTGCAAGGCTAACACAAATCAAACCGATGAATCCTAAGCCAGCCAATAATTTTGCTCTTAGCATGTTTGTGAAGGGGGATAGAAGTAACGCGATCGCAGTTCTGCTGTCATTGTTTCAGCCATTTCAGGTGAAACCTAATTCTTTTTGAATAGCTTAATCTTGACATTACTCCGCCTTAAACCAGCCTGTGTAGAGTCACTCTGTGGATATTTTGCGTGTATCAATTTGACAGGCAATTTGACAGGCAATCTGGACGAGAGAAGCACAACACACAGCAGGCGTTATGGCACTCAAACGTAGACACTTTTTAATGTTCTTGGGCGCGGGTGCAGGATCTCTGGCCCTACAGCCCTTGATGCAAAAGGGGCAATCTTTATCGATGCCCTTTCAGGCTGATGCGGCACTGGCTCAAAATGCTCCTAATGGCTTGAGCTTCCTCCCGATCAAAGGCCCTATGCCACTCGAAACGGATGGGGTATCGCTGGATAAACAGCTCAATGACTACAGCCAATTTGCGATCGCCGATGATGTTGTTTTGCCCGAAGGCTTTACCTACGATGTGATTGCTTCCTGGGGTGATGCGATCGGTGCGAACGATCACTTTGGCTATAACAACGACTATCTCTCGTTTATCGAAACGGCTCCCGGTGAAGGCTATTTAACGGTTAATCATGAGTACATTAGCCCGAAACCCTGGATGCAGACTTATTCTGAAGTGCTGGGAAAGTCACTGCCGTTTGACGAGGTAATGACCGCCGTTAAAGCGGCTCCAGAAGAAGAAATTGACGCCTTCGATTTGTCAGATGATGACCCGCTCAAGGCCAAAATTAAAGAAATTTCCAAAGCGGCTCAGTATGAGCTGGGCTTAAGCGTGATTGCGATTCGCAAAGCAGCGAATGGTCGTTGGGAACGCACAAATTCGAGTGCCGATCGCCGCATTACCGGGATTTCTGGCCTGGAGGATGGTAAATATCTCAAGGCAACTGGCCCAGCGGTGGCTATATTCCGCAAACAGCGCGGAATTGGGTACATCGATGGCTTGGGCGATCGCATCATTGGCACCTTCAACAACTGCGCAGGTGGCACCTCGCCTTGGGGCACGGTTTTCAGCGCTGAAGAAAACTTTCAGGATTTCGTACCGGAGCCTGTGAACGCCGATGGAACCTCTCTGCCACCTAGCAAAAAGCCCTTTTCGTTGAGCGAAGACGAATTATCCGGCCCCAGTAATGTATTTGGGTTGGCGGGCAATAAGTATGGCTGGATGGTCGAGATTGATCCCGCAAACCCTAACGACTATGGCACCAAGCACACCTGGCTGGGTCGGTTTCGCCATGAAGCGGTGGCGATTCATGCGGCTCAAGGGAAGCAACTGGCAGTGTATTCGGGATGCGATCGCCGGGGTGGTCACGTTTACAAGTTTGTCAGTCGCGATACGGTGATTAATCCTCAATCCAAAACCAATTCTCGCTTGTTGCAGAATGGCACGCTCTACGCCGCTAAATTTAACCCCGATGGTACGGGTCGCTGGATTCCGCTGGCACCGAATACGCCAGTGAATCCTGACATGCCCAGCGTTCACGCAGGTGGCATGATTACCCTACCCAAACGGCCTGAAGGCGGAATTGTTAAAGTGACGGACGATGCGGCAGCTCAAGCCTTTAAGCAGCAATATTCTACCCTCGGCAATCTGTATGTCGGCACGGAGCAGGAGCAGCAGGGCGCGATCCTAATCGACGCTCACTTTGCGGCAAATGCGGCTGGAGCAACCTGCACCGCCCGTCCCGAAGATACTGAATTGAATGCGGATGGTGCGCTGTTTATTGCGTTTACGTCGGGTGCACCCAGCAGCAGTGACGGCAGTCCCAACAAGGAAATCTTCAAAGGCCCCAATGGTGAAGCGTCTTATGAGTACGGCTGGGTGATGAAGGTGGTAGAGGATGGCAACGATCCGGCGGCGACGACATTCAAGTGGGAAACATTTGCGACGGGTGGTGAACCTGCGGATGGTGGTTTAGGGTTTGCGAATCCGGATAACCTCGCCTTTGATGGCAGCGGTAACCTCTGGGTTGTGACGGACATGTCGAGCGAAAAGCTGAATCTTGAACTCACCAGTCGAACGAAGGCGGATGGTTCAGCAGTGAGCCAGTCTGATCTACGCGCCATTTATGGCAATAACTCGATCTGGTTTATCCCAACCTCTGGCCCAAATACGGGAGATGCGTATCTGTTTGGCTTTGGCCCGATGGATGCAGAGATGACAGGGCCTTTCTTTACGCAGGATCAGCAAACGCTGTTTATTTCGGCTCAGCATCCCGGTGAGGTAAATGGTCGTCGTGAGAATCTGGCGGCTGAGACGCGGCGTTTTTCACTCAAGACCACCACAGGTCAGGAGTTTATGCAAACGCGCGAGGTGCCGATTGGGTCTAATTGGCCTGGGAAGGAGCGCAATGCGCCACCGAAGCCCAGCGTGATTGCAATTCGCCGGGTGGATGGCGATCGCCTCGTCAGCCCATAGGTTCGTAATCTGAATTTAGATTTTAGCCACGACAGATAGCCCCGTAGAGACGTGCCATTGGCACGTCTTAAAACAGCATACATCCCGGCAATATTTCAAAATAGCATAACACCACCATCTGGGCGGTAGCCACAGATTATGAGGTTCAGGTAACGATCTGTACTGAGTTGCAGGTTTTTCTGGGGGCTTCCCCCAGACCCCCATTGGGGAGCGAGCGGCGCTCCCCAAACCCCTTCCGCAAAGGGTTAACGGTTAGTTTTATGAAGCGCTTCGCATTGCCTCGATGCGGGTGTTTATGTATGGACAGCCGTAACCATTAACATCTGGACGGGGTGCAGGGTGGAACCCCTGACTGAGGGCATAACCCCATATCCCCTTATCTAACCGTCGCAACGGTTGCCATACCTGGAATTGGGAGGGAAAGAAATTGTGCCTTGGGGGTCGTCCGGGGCACAATTTTGTCATATTGAAGCGCACTAAATTAACTCTTTTCAAAGCCTTTTGATAAAGTGAGAGCAAGCGCTTTATTGAGAGAGGCCCATGAGAGTTCTGCATGGCACTTGGATTCCAGATGACAATGAAGGATTTGTCCAGAAGGGCGGCTTTTACCTTTGGATAGAAACGACGGAGCCTAAAAAGCGGCGCAAGCAGGCGAATCAGGTGCATCCGCGTCAGTTGGCAACGGATGAATTGGCAGCATTTTTAACCAAGGAGTTGGGAATTAAGGGAAACCCGTATCGGAAGTTTGAAGAGGCGATCGCTCCCAAGTTTTTCCTCCTGCCCACGGTAGACGATCAGCCGCTTCCCTCGCTGGAACTGGCCCGCTACTTAGAAGCAGAGGTGCCAGACGAGTTTGAGTTGCAATACTGGCAGGTTGACTGCTATCAAACCACGGCCTATGTTAAAAGCAGTACGTATAGTCATTCAGATGTGACTAACGCTATCAAATTCTTAAACGATTTGCATTTTCTGGCGCTTCACAGTTTGGTGGATGTGCAGCTCGGATCGGATCTGTTGTTTTGGTATCACTATACTCAAGCATTTAAAGAAATTATTCTCAAAGATCAATATATTCCTGCTCTGAAGTATCGAGAAATTGAGTCCCCTTCAAAAAGCAAACGTAAAAAAGAGAAATCGTCGCCAACCGCTGAAATTTACGCAGGTTGGGAAGTCATTTCTGAGAAATATGAGGTTAATATTCAGCGCTACAGTGAATACATGCCAACGATTTGCGTCTCTGGTTTTACACATGCTAGAGATGCGATCGCGTATTTTGATAAAGAATCTCTCTTACGTCATTTCTCGGAATGCGTACTAACCGAAATCGTCACGCACACGATTTCAAGTAATGAATTTGATAAGCGAATTGCCGATTCTATTTTGCAAAGTTGCTTTCGTCCCAGTTATCAGCCCGAAACGGGGCAAGCAGCACTAACCCAATATCATCAGTGGCTAGTGTGGCGCGAGAAAATTAGCCGCACTCAGTCCGCGACTCCGTTTTATCTGGGTTTTCAGCTTTCGTCACCGGAAAAGGAAAACGAAGCATGGCAGCTTCAGTTTCAGGTGACATCCAAACAAGATCCATCATTGAAGCTGGCTTTAGGGGATTATTGGTGCTTGGGTTCCCGTGCGCTGAAGGAAGCCCAGAAACATTATGGCCCTAACTTTGAGCACAATCTGCTGCTGAATTTGGGATATGCCGCTCGCATTTATCCCAAACTTTGGGATGGATTGGAGACCGATCAGCCTACGGGTTTGCCGCTCAACCTGACAGAGGCGTTTGAGTTTTTGAAGGAAGCCGCCTGGGTGCTGGAAGATGCGGGCTATAAGGTAATTGTGCCGTCCTGGTATACGCCGCAGGGTCGCAGACGGGCTAGAATCCGGCTTAAGGCCAGCCGCAAGGGAAGCGGCAGTAAGAAGAGCAAGAGTTACTTATCGCTAGACACACTGGTGCAGTATGAATATGAGCTGTCGATTGGCGGTGAGCGTGTTAGCGAAAAGGAATGGCAACAGTTGGTGAATGCAAAGACGCCACTGGTGAAGTTTCGCGGTGAGTGGGTTGAGTTAGACCAGGATAAGCTCAAAGACATGCTGGAATTTTGGCAAACGCATCAGGAAGAAAAGCCTGATCTGAGTTTGTTGGACGTGATGCGTTTGAGTGCGGAAGGAGATGATGGCGTTGAACTGGATGTAGACCGGGATGATGCACTGGCGGACATGCTAGCCAAATTGAATGACAAAAGCCGCATGGAACCGATCGCCGATTTACCGCATTTGCAGGGAACACTGCGAGAGTATCAAAAACGGGGTGTGTCCTGGCTGAGTTATCTGGAGCAGTTGGGCTTGAATGGCTGTCTGGCTGACGACATGGGCCTGGGTAAAACCATTCAGGTGATTGCCCGACTGGTGCAGGAGCGCAGTGAGAAATCATCTGTGCCGCCGACCCTTTTAATTGTGCCGACGTCGGTGGTGGGCAACTGGTACAAGGAAATCGAGAAGTTTGCACCGCAGTTGCGGACGGTGATTCATCATGGTGGCGATCGCTCCAAAGATGAGTCCAGTTTTCAGGCGGCGTATGAAGCCTGTGATGTGTTAATTACGTCCTTCACGCTGGCGCGAAAAGACGAAAAGCTGTTGAGCAGCGTGGATTGGCATCGAGTCGTGGTGGATGAAGCGCAGAACATTAAGAATCCCAAAACGGCTCAAACCAAAGCAATTTTGAAGTTACCCGCGCGTCATCGGTTAGCGTTGACTGGAACTCCGGTCGAAAATCGGCTGTTGGATTTGTGGTCGATTTTCAACTTTTTGAATCCGGGCTATCTCGGTAAAGAAGCCCAATTTCGCAAATCGTTTGAGTTACCGATTCAGAAAGACAACGATCGGATGCGATCGACTACATTAAAAAAGCTAGTTGAACCGTTTATTCTACGACGCGTTAAAACCGATCAATCCATCATTAAAGATCTGCCTGACAAAGTAGAACAAAAGCTGTACTGCAACCTGACCAAAGAACAGGCGTCGCTGTACGAAGCGGTGGTGAAAGATGTTGAAAAGCAACTGGCAGAGGCAGAGGGCATTCAGCGAAAGGGACTAATTCTGTCTACGTTGATGAAACTGAAGCAGATTTGCAATCATCCCATGCAGTTTTTGCAAGATGGTAGCGAATTTTCAGCCGAGCGATCGCACAAGCTCAGTCGCCTATTTGAAATGATCGAAGAAGTGATGGCTGAAGGTGAAAGTTTGCTAGTCTTCAGTCAATTTACAGACATTACGGAAGCCTTAGAAAAGTATCTGAAACACACCTGTCACTACAACACCTACTACTTGCACGGTGGCACCAGTCGCAAAAAACGAGAACAGATGATCTCGGAATTTCAAGATCCAGAAACGGAACCATCGATCTTTGTGCTATCGCTTAAAGCAGGTGGTGTAGGGATTACGCTGACAAAAGCCAATCACGTTTTTCACTTCGATCGCTGGTGGAATCCAGCCGTTGAGGATCAGGCCACCGATCGCGCTTTTCGAATCGGGCAAAAGAAAAATGTGTTTGTCCATAAATTTGTGGCGATCGGCACTCTGGAAGAGCGGATTGACCAAATGATTGAAGATAAGAAAAAGCTGGCCGGATCAATCGTTGGGGCAGATGAATCGTGGTTAACCGAGTTGGATAATGACGCCTTTAGAGAGTTAATTTCACTCAATCGCAGTGCCATCCTGGAATAGAACGTATAGGATTGATCATGCCGAAGCGACGGAAAAATCAGGGACGATCTCAGGGGCGATCGCGACAGACCACTCGACAAAAATCGCGGTTTTGGGCACTGCTCATTATCTTGCTGCTCGGCGTTGCCTGTGTTCGCTTCTGGTCTCCTCCTGGAACGGATGTTCAGGGCAACCCAAATCTGCTGCTGGGAAATCCGACCAATGCAACCGCTAATTTATCCAATACCAATAATTATCTGATCGTCAGACCTCAGTACGTGCTGTCTTACAACCGTGACAAGGGCATTGCGAATTGGGCAAGCTGGCAGCTTAACGAATCGTGGTTAGGATCATTACCTCGCCAATCGTTTGAACCCGATCCGTCCCTACCGTCCGATTGGTATGCGGTTCAACCAAACGACTATACGCGCAGTGGCTTTGACCGGGGACATCTGGTTCCGGCAGCCGATCGCGATCGCACCTCGGCAGACGCCCAGGCTGTATTTTTGATGACCAACATTCTGCCACAAGCACCCGACAACAATCGTGGCCCCTGGGAGAAACTGGAAAGCTACTGTAGAGATCTGGCAAGACAGGGTAAAGAACTTTATATCATAGCCGGAGGAACCGGATCAGGTGGAGTTGGAGAACGCGGTAAGCAAACCACCATTGGTCACGGAAATGTCGCCGTTCCAGCCGCAACCTGGAAAATCATTATGGTTCTCGATCATCCTGATTCCACGCTGTCAGATATTACACCTGCAACGCGGGCGATCGCAGTCGTCATACCAAATCAGCAGGGCATTAAAGACGATGATTGGAGACAGTTTAGAACTACGATAGACAAAATTGAAACGCTAACCGGATATGATTTTTTGACGAAACTTCCTAAGTCCACTCAAGACAAACTTGAGGCAAAACAGGATACCCAGTAGTATCAGTTCCCAAAATTCTACTACCTACTTAACACAAGCAATGCGAAGCGCCCTATGAAACTAACCATCAACCCTTTGCGGAAGGGGTTTGGGGAGCGCCGCTCGCTCCCCAATGGGGGTCTGGGGGAAGCCCCCCAGAAAACACTCAACTCAGCAACCCTATCTGAAAAAGACATGATCAAACCATAAAGGCATCGTGTTCCTATAGAAACACGATGCCTTTATGGTTTGGCACGAATGATGCTACAACTCAGATTATTTAGGTAAGATTGACACTAAATTCGTGTAGCTATGACCTGCCGTATTGAGACCTGTATCAAATAGCGTGCCAGTTGTATTAAAGCGGAAGTTTCCAGCACCCAATGTGTTTACATCAACCCCTGGCAGTTCAGCAACCACCCGTGTGGTTTGAGCTGCACCGCTACCACTGGCGATTCGAATCTCACCCACCGTTTGAGTAAATCCATCTGGCGTTGTGTCGGTTCGGTTATCTAGCAAGAGGGCCGTTGTAGGCAGGTTGCCCGATGTTAAATCCGATGGTGCGACTTTGGCATAACCATTAATGCCATTCACCGCTACCGCAACCTGATCATCCACCAGGTTAAACGATTGGATTTGAATCGGACGAGTGGTAGCGGGTAATGCTCCTCTACCTAACCAAAACCGTTCCTTATTCACCGTTCCAACCAGGTTAAATGCATCGGGTGACGTGCCAGACACTTCACGCTCATATACCGAGGTGAGTGACGCTTGCGCATCCAACAAAATGGCTTCTTTAATGTGTCCCTTTACAACCGCTGTTGTAATTGGGTTATACACCATATAACTATTGCCAAGCTTGAAGAACTGCGTATCGTTTGGATTTTTGCCCTGGAATAGAGAAGGATTATAGTGTTGCAAAATCGCGTTAATCGGGATATCGAAATCTTGCCCTTTGGCTAAATCAACATGCACGCTTCCAGAAATATCGATCGGCAGGTTATAGTCTGACTCAAAGGTTCGACCACTGATGGTGACACCCGCTGTTGTTACGGCATTCGCAGGAGCATTAAACGTTGCGCTAGTTTGATTCATCTGAGTTTGGCCATTCGTCACCTGGTTAGAGATAGACTGCCCATACTCGCCCGAAACCGTAATCCCAAGAGATGCAGTCGCTTTCGCACCCGTTCCTAAAAATCCAGCTTCTACCTCAGCACCAATGGTCGCGGTGACAGAGGCTCCAATCCGCCAGTCTTGAGTAATCGTGTTGGAATACTCCAGGTTTTTCTCACTACCAAACGTAAAGGTCGTGGATTGATCCGATGTAGAACTATTTCTGAATGTCATGGTTGCCGTTTGCAGGCTATCAATTGGAACGGCTGTGGTGTTTGAAGTATATACGGGTGCTCCAGCTTTGAAATCACCTGAGGGCACAACGACATCACTGTTCAATGTGTCGCCAATCGATGCCGCATAGTCTTTTGCCCAGTTGTTGATAATTTTGGGAATGTCGGTCAGATATTCGGTGGAAATGGTGGGAGGATTAAAGACCGTTCCAGACACGTTGGTTAAATCGCTGCTATCGACCCATCCTGTCACCTTTGCCCGCACCTGATTTCCTACAATCACATTTGTGCTGCCGTCTTGGAAACTAAATGCAATATTACTAACCTGTGCTCCTTGAACATCAATATGATCTGCGCCACGCTTGAAGTCTTTGATAACTTGCAACCCATTGGAAGACACCAGATCAAGCTGAAACGTATCGTTGCCATCTCCACCCGTTAACGTATTCGTTCCAGCACCACCACTCAAGACATCATCCCCGGCACCACCATTCAGAGTGTCATTGCCATTGCTACCAATAACGCGGTTATTGAGGCTGTTGCCATTACCCGTCAGATCTGTGCTGCCATAAAGAGTTAAGTTCTCTACGTTATCTGTCAATGTGTAACTAACAGACGAGTAAACTAAGTCGGTTCCCTGGTCTGCAAATTCAGTAACCGTATCTCTTGTGCTATCAACGGTGTAAGTGTCATCGCCCCCTCCACCCAGCATATAGTCATTGCCAGAACCACCACTGAGCGTATCGTTGCCTAAGCCACCATAGAGGGCATCGTTACCAGAACCACCATACAGGCTAACAGAACCTTTGCTGTAGTTCCAGGCATATAAGACCTGATTGTTGCTGCCACCACTGCTGCCGAGGATGGCCTGCTCAATATTAGAGAGTGTGTCAGACTCGACCACACTCCAGTTCGCATCATAGACCGTTAAAGCTGTATCCGATAGATAGGCATAACCATCCGTATAATCAATCAGGGTATCGGTACCAGTGCCTCCATCGATCGTATTCGTACCAGTGCCACCCATCAGGTAATCGTTGCCGCCACCACTGCGAATCACATCATTGCCTGCGCCGCCGTTGATATAGTTGCTGCCATTATTGCCTTGAATAGCATTGTTCAAATTATTGCCGATTCCGTAAATATCGCCTGTTCCTTGTAGGGACAAGTTCTCTACGTCGGCTGACAAGCTGTAGTTGACATAGGCTAGAACAGTATCTGTGCCATTGTTAGCGCTTTCACCCACGACATCATTTACGTTATCCACAATGTAGATATCGTCTCCGCTTTCACCATACATGCGGTCAGCGCCATATCCACCGTCTAAATAGTCATTGCCAGTACCACCGTAAATCAGGTCATCACCATCATCGCCAAACAGGGAATCATTGCCAGTGTCACCCCGCACATCGTCATTGCCATTGCCACCGCGCAGATAGTCATCTTTGTACGAACCGTAAATTTTATCATTGCCATCATTGCCATAAACCGTATCGTAGTAGGGCCAGGTTGAGCTATAGATCGTGTCATCAAAGATAGAACCATTCCATGTAGACATACGTATTCTCCGTTTAGGTTGGTTGATGTGTTTTTGAATCAATTAATGGACAAACAAAGTCCCAAGGGTGCGAGTTTTTCTATAGGGTGTAACTGTCACCCTTTGGACTTTGTACGAATGGGGACATTACTTGAATTAGGAAAAATCTTGTTAGCGAAGCTGGTCTTGCAACCACTGTTCAAATAGCTCTTGTAGCAAGCGCTGACGCATAGCTTGATCAAGCCGTTGCGGTATAAGCGCTTCTAGCCGAACCATCACAAAACAAGTCTCAATGCGAATGGGAAAATGCAGTTGGCCGGGGCGACTGGTTCGTAACAGTTGAGCCAGGTTTGGTTCAATCAGGCCCAGTTCAATCGGGCCATGAATCCCGCCTGTATAGGCTTCTAACCCTTGTGAGTAGCGGCGGGCCAGGTCAGAGAAAGACTGCTCACCGTCTTGAATGCGAAAGAATAACTCTTGGATCAGATTTGCATCAGTTGTGCGAATGAGCGAATAAACGACTTCATCCAAATCGCTTTTGCGCTTGAGGAAATAGGATTCTACTTTGTGTCCCCAAGTCGCTTGCTTAAACATCTCAATTCTGAGTAGACGGGAGGCGATCGCTTCCACATCCTCAACCGTCATTCCCCGTTGAGCCAACCAGGTTTGACGCTCTTGCGCTGACATTAACTGTCGCTGCTGAAAGAATTGCTCACAGGCCATTTCAATGTCTGATTCGGTGCAGGCGAAGGGAGCGATCGCTCGGTCAATCATCTGCTCTCGATGCAACTGCGGCAGCATTTGATAACGAGTTAAAAGAGGGAGAATATCTTCAGTGTTAAAAACCTCAGGTCTGATTGATACGGAAGTTGTCATAGTTGTGTGAGGTACGTAATTTGCCGTTACTGAAGATTCGTTTGAGGTGTTTCTTCAGCACACTTTCACTCTACGCAGTGGCCTAGAAATGCGCGATGTCTAAAAGTTAAGGAAAGTTATGGAGTTGAAAAAGCCCGATCTTGAGGGCACAATGCACCCTCAAAATCGAGCCATCGAATTCCTAAGACAACGTGTTTTCTTTTCGTTTTTCCAAGGGGGGTAGTCATGCGCTGCACGACTACCCCCTTTGTTGGAGACTCACGTAGAATTAGGTTTCTATTGCTTTGGTGGATAGTACGATCCAAGGGGCAGAATTGGGATGCGCGATCGCCTCCTTCACTTTTCCAACAATGTAAATATCGATTTCTACAGTTCCAACTTGATAGACTTTAATATCGGCTAGAGTGTCTTGAATCAGATTGAGCAGGGCTTGAAACCGCTGGGCGATCGCTATTTCTGGCTCTCCATGCCAATCTTGTATTTGAATTAATGGCCTGAAAAACTGATCTATCGTTTGAAGATTAACAGACGCGGAATCAGAGAGCTTGAACTCTTTCAGTAAATTCCCCGGCGAGAGTGAATCGAATGGATGTTGTATAACTGAAACCTCAAACGGATAATCAGATTCACTGCTGTAATACAAATCCTCTACAGCCGATTTGAATCGATCAACCAGATGACAGAGCGTTTCGTCAGTTGAAGTCATACCAGAATTAGGTTGATCAGAGAACCCAATTAGAACTCGATATCCGGTTCTAGAATGAAACGATGGAGCTTATAGCGATAATCAGAACTGAGGTACTTCTGTCGAACTGTTTCCCAGTCACTCAAAGCCGCATCCTGCTCCTGCTGAATGATGGCGTGTAGCTCCGGTAATTTTGCCTTGTGAGGTAAGGTGTCAGCCATCAAATCCAGTAAAACCTGGCCGTCTTGAAATTTGCCCAGGCTATCCTGTAGCGTCTTCATTTCTTCAATCCAGGCTTTAAAGGAATCACCATAGCATGACGCAAAAAACTCAGCCTGGTAGCGTGCCTGCTTAAACACCTTGCGTAAGTCATGCAGTGTAGGAGCATTGTCAGGCGAAAGCGGATCAACAGAAACAAACCAACCGGGATGCAACAGCAGATTAGACACGATTGGATTGAGTAAATCAGGAAGAATAGAGCTTAACGGAAACTGCGCCTGTAGCTGATAAGAGGGACACTCTAACCAGGTTTCATACGCTGTTTTTAAGTGGTGATATGATGAGTGGTCTAGCAATTTTGCAACGCTAGAAAATGCTTTGCGTCGCTTTTGGTGTAACGCGTCTAATCCCTCTTCCAGTAAATGCTTTTCAGACTTGCTGAGTCGAGGCCGATAGTCATCTTTGAGAGTGGCGATCTGCACATCCAAATCGCGCAGTTGGCCTAGCTCACGAGCAATATGGCGCAGGCGCTTATCACCAGCCGCTTTTGGTAAATCGATCGCCGCTGCAAAGATGCGCAACGCCGTCCGTAATCGGCGAATCGCTACCCGCATCTGATGCAAATGTTCCGGGTCTTTATCAGCCAATACTTTTTTTTCTTGTTTCGAAAACCGACGATATTGTTCAGCAATAATATCGTGTGCAAATTCGCCCAAAGTTAGCGATCGCTTGACCTCTACATCTACAATGCCACGAGCCGATGCTCCATTTGCCTCTCTCATCACAATCTGTCATCAGTAGTTCTGATGCCTCCTGCCAGAGAATGTATTGTAACTCGGAGCCTATTAAAGCTTAACCGTACTCTGGGAAGAGATGGGAGGAATTGTGTTCAGGAGACAGAAATTAGGAGTCAGGAGTCAGGAGTCAGGAGGTGGCTTTCTTCTACTTCTGGCTTCCTACTTCTGGCTTCTGCCAAACATCAAAATGTGATAAAGAAATGTCGCCGTTCTTATCACTTCCGAAGGGCCTCATGATATCGTGTTGAGCAATTTCCTATAGTGCTGGCGTAATTCTTCAATCATCAATCAAATCACATGACTCAGAATCAGGGTGACGGGCTGTTAGGCACGATTGGTGGGTTAATTTTGGGAGGGGCGGTCGCTTTCTTTCCTGCGCCAGGGTTGGCTCAATTAAATCTCATTCCAGACAGCAGTTTAGGCACTACGGTTCAACCGCGATCGCCCCAGGTCGATGTGGTGACGGGCGGCACTCCATCACAGAATGGAGCCAATCTGTTTCACAGTTTTACTGAATTTAACGTCAATACGGGCCGCAGTGTCCTGTTTGCCAATCCGTCGGGCGTGCGCAATATCCTCAGTCGAGTGACGGGAAGCGACCCCTCCGATATTCTAGGCACGCTGGGCGTGGAAGGGCCTGCCAATCTGTTTTTACTCAATCCCAATGGTATTATCTTTGGCAGTGGAGCCAGATTGAATATCAGTGGAGCATTTGTAGCGACAACGGCCAACGAGATTGAATTCGGCAATCAGGGTAGCTTTAGCGCACTTACCACAGCAGGCACAAATCCTGCTCTGCTAACGATCGATCCATCTGCGCTGCTGTTTAGCCAACAGTTCTCCCAGGCCAGTCCGATATCAGTTGAGCGAACTGCGAATTCTCAAGTTACGTTGTCCAATCCAGGCCAAAGTGTCCTCCTAGTTGGGGGAGCAATTAACTTCAATCGGGCTAATCTGAATGCTGACGGCGGCAGAATCGAACTGGGGGCCGTATCTGGCCCCACGAGAGTTGGCTTAGAGAGAGACGCATCGGGTAATGACCTGCGCCTTAACATTCCAGATAATGCTGCACGCGCCGATATATTGATCAACCGCAGCAATCTAAGCGTGACGGCGAGCAATGGCGGCAATATTGCTCTATATGGCAAGAATGTCAAAATCTCTAACAGCCAGGTGGCAGCAGGAATTGCTGACGGACAAGGCTCCATCAATAGTCGTGGAGGAGATATTCTGCTCAATGCGACCAGTCTATTAACCTTGGATGGAAACAGCGAAATCTCCAGTGAAGTGGGACGTACTTCGATCGGGAGTGGTGGCAACATCGTAGTTGAAGCAGATGCCGTATCCATGACAGGACGGCGGACTCAAATTAGAACCGTCACCTCTAGCCAGCAGCCTGATTGTTTCAATCATCCTTGTAATGCAGGCAACATCATTGTTCGCGCTAGAACACTAAATATTACGAACCCACCCCAACTTACCGGGGATGGAGCAGGGCTACAGGCTAATACTCAAGGCATTGGCAATGGTGGCGATATCACGGTTAACGTGCGGGAATCTGTCTCTCTCAGCAATCGGGGCAGAATTGAAAGTGAAGTAAAAGAACCGGATCAAAACCGCGTTTTCGTGGTTGGTAATGCCGGAAATATTCAAATTTCCGCTCACACTCTGTCGCTTTTTAACGCAGGTAGAATTACCGCGGGTTCTGAAGGGACTGGCAGCGCTGGTGACATCTCCGTAACGGCTGATTCGGTGAGTCTTTCCAGAAGTGGCCGAATGACCAGCAATATTGATAATGGCAACCAGACATTACCGGGCAACAGCAGGGAAGGCAACATCATCATCAACGCCCGCACCGTATCGTTGACAGATGGTGGATTTATTCAAGCCAATACTAATGCAGCGAGCAATGGCGGCACTATCCGCATCAATGCTTCAGAATCGGTATCGCTGGCTGGGTTAGATCGCGATCGCCAGTTTAGGAGCAGTATTTCTGCTGCTGCCTCGTCGGAGGCAACGGGACACGGTGGCAACACGTTGATCAACACGGGAACGCTGAGCGTTTTAGATGGGGCTGTGGTTAGCGCTCGCACTGAAAGTAGTTCGACAGGAGGAAATATCACCATCAATGCAAACCGAGTGGAATTATTAAGCGGTGGGCAAATTGTCACGACCGCTTACAGCAGCGGCAATGCAGGAAATATCACGGTTAACGCGGCTGATAGGGTATTGCTGTCAGGCAATGATCCTGATTTTGATGCAGATATTCTGGAGGCTCTGAGACGGCTTCGACTGGGTATTATCCCCTCCATCGACCTCGTGATCGTCACGGATGGGTCTCCTAGTGGCTTATTTGCCAGAACCATCAGGGCGAGCGGGTCAGCAGGAAATTTGAATATCAACGCTCCCCTCCTACAAGTCGAAAATGGAGCGCAGGTCGCCGCCTCTACGCTGCCTGTAACCTCTGGGCAGGGAGGGAATATTACCATTCGAGGCGATCGCCTAATTTTGCAACACGCAGGTGAATTGACCGTCAGCAGCGAAGGAACGGGTAGAGCCGGAAATTTAGAAATCACGGTTCCGACGATTCAACTAAACGATCGCGCCAGAATCGGGGCCGGAACGATCGCCAGCAGTGGCGGCAATATTCGTTTGAATGGGGTGCGATCGCTTCAGGTTAACAATAGCGAGATTGCTGCATCTACAGTGGATGGTGAAGGTGGCTCTCTCGATATTCAGGCCGCAGGTGGTACAGTTCTGCTCAACGGCCCCAATGGCCTGTCGGTTGAAGCTACTGGACGTGGCTCGGCAGGTAATCTAACCGTGATTGCTCGAACCGTCACCGTTCAGAATGGGGCGCGTATCGCGGCCTCTAATGTGTCATCTACCACGCCCAATGTCGGCAACATTCGCCTGGCCGATCTGGATGTGTTGCGGGTCAATACCAACGGCCAAATTTCTGCCTCAACCCAGTCGGGACAGGCTGGAAGTGTGTTCATTAACGCCCGTAATGCCGTTGAATTAAACCGTTCGGGTCAATTATCAGTAGGAGCCACCCGTGGCGGCAGTGCAGGCAACTTGCGAATTGAGACAGACCGCTTTACAGCCCAAACCAATAGCCGAGCCACGGTTAGCAGTACGGGAAGCGGGACAGCTGGTGCGCTGGTGATGTCGGCGCGAACGGTATGGTTGAACAACCGGGCGGCATTAACGGCTGAAACAGAAGCTGGCAGAGGCGGCAACATTCAACTGCAAATCGCGAATGCATTGCGGCTTCAAAATGACAGCTTAATCTCAGCCTCCACCCAGAGCGGAATCGGCGGCGACGTAAATCTGAATGGACTCAATTCTCTAGAACTCAACAATAGCCGCATCACAGCGTCAACCGTCAGCGGTACGGGTGGATCGCTGCGCATCAATGCAAATGGAGGCCAGATTGCGCTCAGCGACACAGGCGAATTATCGGCTGGAGCGAGCGGTAGTGGGTCGGCTGGTAACCTCTTCATCACGGCCCGACGCCTGTCGGTGCAACGTGGAGCGCAGGTGAGCGTTCGCAGTGAACAGGGACGCGCGGGAAATTTAACCGTCCAGGCCAGCGCGATCGCCCTGAATCGGGGCACGCTTACTGCTGAAACGGCGACCAGTGGCGAGGGCCAGGGGGCAAACATACGGCTGTTAGGCTTGAATCAATTACTGATGCGCGATCGCAGTCGCATCTCAGCCCAGGCGTCTAACAATGCCAATGGCGGCAACATTGATATTGATGCCAGTCAAGGCTTTTTGGTGGCGATTCCGGCTGAAAACAGTGACATTATTGCCAGAGCCAACCGTGGTACGGGTGGCAATATCAATATCACCACTCAAGGAATTTTTGGCCTGGTGCCCATTACCGGATCGCTGGTGCCCCTTAGCGAAATTAATGCCAGCTCTGCCTTTGGGATTAATGGCGAGATCATTATCAATACACCAGATGTTGATCCCAGTCGTGGTCTGGTTGAACTGCCTACCGATGTGGGAGATGCGTCTCGGCTAATTGCGCAAGGGTGTTCGGGACGGGGAGGGGCGATCGCCAACCGTCAGCAAAGCGAATTTGTCTTAACGGGTCGAGGAGGGCTACCCATCAGCCCCGAAGAGCCGTTGAACCCTAATGCAGTGTTAAGCAACTGGGTCGCTTTAAACCATTCTCCAGAATCCTCTGGGGCTGTCACCTCTACGGGTTTCCCTGTATCGGAACCTTCGATAGAATCATCACCTGCACCGATCATTGAGGCTCAGGGGTGGCAGGTAAACCCAGATGGACAAGTTTTGCTGGCCGCCTATGCCAATTCCGTCACTCCGTCTCAACCGGGGTTGATTCCGGTCAGTTGTCCTGTCCCTTGAATCGAATTTAAGCTGTCGCCATAAGAGGTGAACGTACAACGCACACCCAAGTGAGCTTATGCATTAGGACATTGAAAAACCAAAGGGGAGTGGGGGCTTCGCCCCCGCCCAGGTGTTCCACCCCTGCACCCCGTTTCACTACCAGTAGCTACAGCTACACAGTGGCCACGGCTAGCGCAAAGACATTGAAAAACAAGGGGGCATGGGGGCTTTGCCCCCAGACAGGAGTTCTCCCTGCATCCCGTTTCACTACCAGTGGCTACGGCTACACATTTGCTACGATTAGCGCAAAGACCATTTCTCTGCGGATACATCAATGGTTCTTCAAATCCCACCGTCCAGAACAGAACCAACCATCACCTGGGACGCGTTGCCGTCCGACTTCGTGCTACCCGACGATCCTGTGGAAAATATTCAACAACCTTCCCTCGCCGCCGCTTTAACCGATGCACTGGGTGCCAATGGGCTGATCCAACCCGACATGCTGATTGGCTCAAACTTTGGATTGGTGGCGACGGTCAATAAAAAGATTGTGGTCAAAGCACCTGACTGGCTTTACGTGCCACAGGTTTATCCCGTTGCAGAGGGCACGATTCGTCGCAGCTATACCCCCCATTTAGAAGGTGCTCCTGTCGCAGTTGTCATGGAGTTTCTGTCTCAAGAAGAGGGAGGAGAACTGTCAGTGCGATCGACTCCCCCCTACGGCAAACTCTACTTTTACGAGCGGATTTTAGCGGTGCCGACCTATGTCACCTATGATCCCTACGAACCGAATTTAGAGGTGCGCTGTTTGCAGAGTGGACGCTATGTTTTGCAGACTGCAAATGCTCAGGGACAGATCTGGATTCCAGAATTAAATCTGTTTTTGGGAATTTGGGTAGGCGAGCGGTTGCGCCAAACAATGAACTGGCTGCGATGGTGGGATGAGGCTGGCAATCTCCTGTTATGGAGTGCGGAACAAGCAGAACAGGAACGCAATCGTGCAGAACAAGAACGCAATCGTGCAGAACAGGAACGCGAGCGTGCAGAACAGGAACGCAATCGTGCAGACGCATTGGCCGCTAAGTTGCGCGAATTGGGTATCGACCCTGATGGAAATTAGTCGGGGGAGTGTGGCAGTTGAAACCGCCGCTACTCAAACTAAATCTGCGATCGCAATTTTCAATGCCCTAGTCCACGAAGGCGGACTTCGTTTGGATAGCCACGAATTCAGTTCCCAGGTTCGATCTCCTATAGCAATCGAAGGGTTAGTTAGGACGGGGTGCAGGGGTGGAACCCCTGGCTGGGGGCAAAGCCCCCACACCCTCTTGCCCTAGATATCTCAACGGTTGCCATAACTGTTGGATGCAGCCAATTTGCGTCATGAGAATACCGAACTGAGGAGTTTCCAGCAAGTCTCATTTTGAAACCGATTTGCATCGTGAGACTTGCTGAGGGGTTTCCCCTATCTTTCTATTTTTCTACCTGTTACCCTTATACTCAAAGACGATCGCCCGTTTTTCCCCATCCTTGACTGATTCGCTCACGTGTTACCCTCTGATCGCTAGCAAAATAGTACTGAAGACAACAACAATCAGCGATTAACTGACTTATACTGGTTGCTGCTGGTATATTGTGGCTGCATTTATCAGAGCGGTTCGGGGGTTTTCTACCAGGTTGTTTTCAGATCAAATATTTCTTTTTCAAGAAAAATACAGCAGTCAGTCACCACTAAAGGAAGCAGGGGAAATCGAACGCTTATTTCTCCATAGGTAGAAAACCGTTGCCCATGAAAGACGAGGACAAGTCCCAAGACGAGTTGATCAGTGAATTGAAGGCTCTGAGAAGCAGAGTGGCAGAGCTAGAGATTCTGGTTGGCGATCGCCAGCATACGGAACATGAATTGCAGCTGATTCGAGCAGAACTGGAAAGCCAAGTCGCTGAGCGAACAGCGACTTTGAACGGCACGAATGCCAAGCTGGTTCAGGAGGTGGCCGAGCTATGTCAGGTGCAGGAGGTATTGCGAGCCACGCAAGATCGACTGCAAGCGGTGCTAGAAGCGATTCCTGGCATCGTTTCATGGATTAGCTCAGATTTGTGCTATTTGGGAGTCAACCGATACCTCGCCAATATCTATGGACTGCCACCCGAAGCCTTTGTAGGGCAAGACATTGGATTTCTTCAATCCAGCTCTGACTTTACCGAATATGTCCGAGCTTTCTTTAAAGGGCCAAATCAGGATGCCTTTCGGGAAGTCTCTGCGACGGTGCAGGGCACACCCCGCAACTTCTTGATCGTTATGAAAAAGTACGATCAGGGGCGGGCGGCGATCGCCGTTGGGATTGATATTACGGAGCGCCATCGGGCAGAAGGAGCGCTACGGCAAGCGGAGGCAAAATATCGCACCATCTTCGAAAATGCGGTTGAAGGCATCTTTCAAACCACGCCGGATGGACATTACCTCAGCGCCAATCCAGCCCTGGCGCGCATTTATGGCTACGACTCTCCCGCCGATCTGGTTGACAATCTGACCAGCGTTCAGCAACAGCTTTATGTCGATCCCCATCGGCGCAGTGAATTTGTCCGTCTACTCAACGAAAATGGTTTTGTGCAAGGGTTTGAGTCGCAGGTATATCACCGGAGCGGAGCGCTCATCTGGATTTCTGAAAATGCCAAAGCTGTTTACGACAACGATGGCAAGCTCTCGTATTACGAAGGTACGGTTGAGGACATTACAGAACGCCGACGGGCTAAGGAAGCACTGCAACGGCTAAATGAGGAATTGGAAGTTCGGGTGGAAGAGCGAACGACCGCCCTCAAAGAACTAAATCGCCGCATGGTGATCGAGATTGCCGAACGTCAACGGGCCGAGGCGGCCCTGCGTAACTCAGAAGCCGAACTGCGGGCGCTGTTTGCCGCTATGACGGATGTAATCACCGTGTTTGACTGCAAGGGTCACTACCTGAAGACGATCGCTACCAATTCTGAAACGCTGTATCGACCTGAGGTGAATCGGATTGGCAAGACCGTATATGACGTTTTGCCGCTGCCGCAGGCCAATCTGTTCTTTAAAAATATTCAGAGTGCTCTCACGACAGGCAAAACGGTAACGCTGGAATATTATTTGCCCGTTAGCAAGCCCAATTCTAACAACGAGGAGCCTTCTGAGGTTCGGTGGTTTGCCGCTAATGTTTCGCCACTGCCCGATAACAGCGTTATTTGGGTCGCGCGGGATATTACGCAGCGCAAGGAATCCGAAGAAGCCTTGAAACGGGCTGAGGAGAAATACCGCAGCATCTTTGAAAATGCGGCGGAGGGCATTTTCCAGACCACGCCCGATGGGCGCTATCTCAGTGCTAATCCGGCTCTGATCCGCATGTATGGTTACTCTTCTGCTGAAGAAATGATCGACCATATCACCAACATTGAGCAGCAGCTTTATGTTGATCCTGAACGGCGATCGCAGTTTGTCGCGCTGTTAGAAGAACACGGATCGATCTTCAACTTTGAAGCGCAGGTGTATCGCAAAGATGGCAGCATTATCTGGACGTCTGAAAATGCCCGTGCGGTTCGTGATGCCACTGGCAATCTGCTGTATTACGAAGGAACGGTAGAAGATACCACCAAGCGCAGACAGGCTGAAGAAGCATTGCGGCAATCGGAGGCGAAGGAACGGGAGCGATCGCAGCAATTGGCCCGCACGCTGAAAGAATTGCAGCAAGCGCAGGCACAACTGGTACAGAGTGAAAAAATGTCCAGTTTGGGGCAACTGGTGGCTGGGGTAGCGCACGAGATCAATAATCCGGTTAACTTTATCTACGGCAACCTGGCCTACGCCAATCGCTATGCCAAGGATCTGCTGGAACTGATCGATCTGTATCAGCACGCCTTACCCGACGGTACGCCAGAGATCCAGGGCAAACGGGAAGCGATGGATCTCGACTTTATCTTCACCGATCTGCCCCGCCTGATGGCATCCATGCGAGTCGGGGCTGAGCGAATCTGCGAGATTGTGCGATCGCTCCAAAGTTTCTCCCGCGTGGATGAAATCGAGCTAAAAGCATTTGATGTCCACGAGGGCATCGATAACACGCTGATGATCTTGCAGCATCGGCTCAAACCGGATGCAGGCTGTCCCGCCATTCAGATCATTAAAGAATATGGCTCCTTACCGCTAGTCAAAGGCCACGCAGGGCAGCTCAATCAGGTCTTTATGAATATCTTTAGTAATGCGATCGATGCATTAGAAGAGGTTTTCCGCAAACCGGGATCTGCGGCTGACATGATCACTCTTGAGGAATCGGAACACTCAGCGCTGCTGTCATCTGATCCCAATTCGTCTACGGCAACGCTGCAAACAGCCAACTCAACCCGTAAACATAAAACCCAACCCGTCATCACCATTCAAACGAAACAGCGTGATGATCAGTGGATTGCCATTCACATTATTGACAACGGGCCGGGAATGCCCGAGTCAGTGAAGCAAAGTGTGTTTGACCCCTTCTTTACCACCAAAGACATCGGCAAAGGTACCGGATTGGGGATGTCGATCAGCCATCAAATTGTGGTAGAAAGGCACGGGGGCCAAATTCACTGTCTCTCGACGCCCGGTGACGGCACCGAGTTTGTGATTGAGCTACCGATTGAACCGCTGACCGCAAAATAAACGGCGATCGCTACTATGCAAATTCGGGTGCACAGGTTCACCGTTAATAAACGGATTCCGCTGACCATTAGCCGGGGCACAACTGCTCAATCCACCAATATCTGGGTGGTCATCGAGCACGATGGCATTGAAGGATGGGGCGAAGCGTCTCCTTTCTCCGTCGGACATCTCCCGCAGCCGACCGAGGCGATCGCCCAAACGCTAAACAAACTTATTCCCAAGCTGGACGGCTTGACGCCCTTTGATCAGCAGGCGATCGAGCAAACCTTACATCAGCTTCAGGTACCCTCTGCCGCTCGTACAGCCCTTGATCTGGCCCTTCACGATTGGTTGGGTAAGCGAGTGGGGTTGCCCCTCTGGCAACTGTGGGGAGGCGATCGTCGCAACATTGGCCCCACTTCTGCCACGATTGGCATCAGTTCTCCAGAAGCGGCCCAGCAGCGCGTGCGAGGCTGGCTTCAAATTGCTCCATTTCAAGCGATTAAGGTGAAGTTAGGCAGCCCCGATGGCATTGTCGCCGATCAGGCTATGCTCAAAGCCGTTCTCACCGAAACACCTTCCGGTGCCAAGCTGAGCGTAGATGCGAATGGAGGATGGAGTTTGGAGGATGCGATCGCCATGTCTCACTGGCTAGCCGATCAGGGGATTACCTACATTGAACAGCCGCTGCCAGAAGGTCAGGAGGACGATTTACCCGCACTTTACCGACAGTCGCCCCTGCCCATTTTTGTGGATGAAAGCTGTTTTACCAGCCGCGATATTCCCAAACTGAGCGATCGCGTTCACGGCATTAATATCAAGCTGATGAAATCCGGTGGCTTGACCGAAGCCAAACGCATGATCGATACCGCTCGCGCCTGTGGCTTACAGGTGATGTTTGGCTGCTACTCCGATAGCGCACTCTCCAATACCGCCGCCGCGCATCTGTCTCCCTGGGCCGACCATCTGGATTTAGACAGCCATTTGAACTTAAGGGATGACCCATTTCATGGCGCAGACCTGCACAATGGATGTTTGATACCAAACGAGTTGCCAGGATTGGGGGTGCAGCGTGTTAACCAGCCGTGATCGGGTTGCGATTTTGCTTCATGATGGATTGCAGCATTCCGGCGGCAAAACCGGAATCTCCCTGCTGCGCTACAGCGATATTCCCATCGTGGCGGTGATTGACCAGGAATCTACCGGAAAGTCATTGTTCGAGCTAACGGGCATTGACCGGGATGTGCCCATCGTGGCTTCCGTCATGGACGCGCTGGCCTACAGTCCAACTGTCCTGAGTATTGGCATCGCACCCTCTGGCGGCATCTTGCCCGATGCATGGCAGCAGGAAATTAAGCAGGGGGTTGCCGCAGGTCTATCGGTCGTCAATGGCCTGCATACTTCAATGGCAACTGATCCAAGCTTCAGTTCCCTGTTGCGAGAAGGCCAGTGGATCTGGGATGTGCGACGGGAACCGCTGGGCTTAACAGTCGGCAGTGCCAAGGCGCGATCGCTCTCCTGCCTCCGCGTTCTCACCGTCGGAACAGACATGAGCGTTGGCAAAATGTCAGCCAGCCTGGAACTCAATCGAGCCGCCCAAAAACGAGGATGGCGATCGCGCTTTATCGCCACCGGACAGACCGGACTGATGTTAGGGCATGACGGGGTAGCTCTAGATGCCGTGCGGGTAGACTTTGCTGCCGGAGCCGTCGAACAACTGGTGATGCGTTACGGCCCCGATTACGACATTTTGTTTGTAGAAGGCCAGGGTTCGCTCATGAACCCCGCTTCAACCGCCACACTGCCCCTCCTGCGCGGCACCCAGCCAACGCATCTAGTGCTCGTACATCGAGCCGGACAAACCCAAATCCAAAGTTTCTCCCACATCTCGATCCCGCCACTGCAAAAGGTGATCCAGGTGTATGAAACGGTCACTGAAGCGGGTGGTTCATTTGCCCCAGCGAAAGTAGCGGCGATCGCCCTAAACACCTTTCACCTCAGCGAAGCAGATGCTCATCAAGCGATCGAACAAGTCCAAATCGAAACAGGACTTCCCTGCACCGACGTCATCCGGTTCGACGCCGATCCTCTACTGGACGCTTTACTTCAGTAAGAGGTGAGCATTGCCCACCTCTTACTGTCGCCGTATCCACCAGGACATTGAAAAACCAAAAGGCTGTGAGGGCAAAGCCCTCAGCCGGGGTTTCCACCCCTGCATCCCATCCAAATGCCAACGGCTACGGCTGCCTATGCGTAAACACCCGCATTGAGGCCATGCGAAGCGCTCCATCTGACTTACCATCAACCCCTTGCGGAAGGGGTTTGGGGAGCGCCGCTCGCTCCCCAATGGGGGTCTGGGGGCAATCCCCCAGCCAGACTAATCAACGCAGCAAACTAACCCAAAAAGCCCAATTTTGCAGGCGCATCACACCTGCAAAATTGGGCTATCAAATTCCTAAGAAAACACGTTTTCTTTGTGTTTTCCCAAGGGGGGTAGTAGTGCAGCGCACTACTACCCCCCTTGTTGGAGATTCACGTTAACGCAGCAAACTCGACGTTAAAACAAAATCAGAATCCAACGTCAAATCCAAATCCTGCTCAGGATACACAACGACAACTTCTACCTCATGACGTCCCCGGATCAACACAGACGCCAGCGCTCCCAAACCAGCTCCCGCCAGCACCTCACCCAGGTCAATATCACCAAAAATCTCCGCTAAAATTGCCCCTGCCGCAGCACCGATCGCCGCTCCCCGCAAAACATCAGGATTACTGCGCTTCGAAATCGTCTCCCGACGATTCACCACACCTGATTTGGCGCTGATCGGATAGCTGCGACCACTGGGCAGCACCACCTGCCGTGCCACAAACTGCGTACCGCCATCCGCAGGCTCAAGTTGTCCTTCAACTTTGCTACCCGCCGGAATGATCACCGTTCCTCTAGACGATCGCACATCTGCCGCAACCGTTAGCGTGACATCCGATGTCTCGTCTGGCGTCACCACAATCTTTTCTTTGTCGTAATTGACTGGAATGATCGTTCCGGCAGGAACACCAACTCGTGAAGCGGGCTGTGAAAATACCTGCGCAATAACCGTGGGTTCTGAAGCGATCGCACGGTTAGCCAACACCACGGGCAACATCGCTGTCGATGTTAACCCCAACACCATCGTTAATGCGGTTTTAGACCGCCAACCATTTGGAAATAACATTTCAACCATTCCCCCAGGGAACGAATGCACATAGTTGAAAGACAGTTTCATAAGTAGAATGTTCCAGCTGTTCTCAAGTTGAAACCGATTGCGAGTTTTGCGTCCGACGGGCATGCAAAACTCGCAATCGGTGGCAGTACAAGCTCGTCTGCGGTCAACCTGTACTGCCACCGATTTGCATCATGCAAACGACTGAGAAGGTTTCCAGCCGTTTTTACATCATTGACGAATGCGTAAACGTATGTAATGCGAAGTTGTGAGATAGACGGAGCCTGAGTATGTTTACATGGGTAGAACCGTTGATGGGGCGATCGCTCTGCGTACATCTACAGAGTCATCAAGAAAACTACGCAAATTACTCCGCAAAAAGTACGAAGAGTTTCGGTGTTAGAGTTCGCCATCCCTTCACTAAGATGAAGCTGACTTCAGCCATCTTGCATCTGTGGAGATCCCCCTTGTGAATAGCCTCTTCTCTCCCCCCCAACCGTTGCTCGTCCAGTGCCACGCCTCTGATTCATTTCAAAGCTGGCTGGCTCATGCGAGTGGCACCCTGGCGATTACCACATACCAATCAGGGAAAGTAGCTCTGATCAGTTCCGATGGTCAGACAATCAACGTCCTGCTGCGACAATTCCTCAAGCCAATGGGACTGGCCCAGCAAGGTGCAAGACTGGCATTAGCAACCCAGCACGAAATCTGGCTGTTTGCCAATGCTCCCCAATTAGCGCCCAGCTACTTGGAGCAGCAGCCCGGTCAGTATGACGCTCTGTATCTTCCGCGTGTAGCCTACTTCACAGGCGATTTGAATATTCATGATTTGGCCTTTGGAGATGATGGCCTGTGGGTTGTGAATACTCGGTTTTCCTGTCTGGCCTCCCTCAGTGCTGACTTCAACTTTGTACCGCGCTGGCAGCCCCACTTCATTTCTGAACTGGCCCCCGAAGATCGGTGTCACCTGAATGGATTGGTTATGATTGGGGGACGTCCAAAATTTGTGACGGCACTGGGTGAAACCAACGAGGTGGGTGGCTGGCGGCCTGCCAAAGCCACAGGTGGCATCTTAATGGATGTAGACGCTAATGAAGTGGTGCTTCGAGGGTTGTCCATGCCCCATTCACCCTACTGGCATGATGAGCAGCTTTGGTTACTCAATTCGGGTGCTGGTGAACTCTGGCGAGTCAATCCCCAAACGGGCGAGCATGATGTGGTATGCGCCTTACCGGGCTTTTTACGGGGATTATACTGTGTGGGCAATCATGCCCTAATCGGGTTGTGTCAAATTCGCGAACGTCATATTTTCGGGGGGCTTCCGGTTCAGGAGCGGTTTAAGAACCTGCTGTGTGGAGTAGCTCTGGTTAATCTTACAACAGGTGCATTGGTAGGACTATTGGAGTTTACAAACGGCTGCCAGGAACTTTATGATGTTGAATTTTTGTCCAATATTCACCGACCTACTATTCTCAATGTCGAAAAACCTGCGGTCAGGCAAGCATTTGTTGCACCAGATCTTGCATACTGGTTGCGGCCCAGTTCTGAAATTCATCTGAATCAGTAACGGCATCTAAATCACCTGCAATCTTTAGCCCTGCCCCACTTCACCGTGGGCGGCAGAGCTTTAGCTTGTCTCATTACGACGATCTACCTGGTTTGCGCTGCAAATGATTCAGAGACGTTATACGGATAATTCTGTATTGCTCTTCTAATCGTTTTCAATTGCTACACCAGTTAATCAGACCATCTACATTTCAACGTTATAAATCTGTCCATTTAGATTTAGCTTTCTGCATACCATAACCTGCTAGATGTCTTGATCTAAATGGGTAGCCTTCTCTTAAAGGCATCCACCCATAATCCCTATGTCAGCAGAATTCCAGGTCAATACCTTTACCACCGACGAGCAGAGCACCTTCATTTCTTCTGCTCCTACGCCGATTTATACCTCTCAATCGGTCGGCGTCGATTCTAATGGCAATTATGTCATTGCCTGGTCAAGCTACAGCCAGGACGGTAGTGGCTGGGGAATCTATGCTCAACGGTTTGCGGCCAACGGTACCAAATTGGGTGGAGAGTTTAAGGTCAATACCTACACATCGGGAGACCAACTCATGCCCAGCGTGTCTATGGCAGACACGACCGGGGAATTTGCGATTACCTGGACCAGCCTTAACCAGCCTGGGGATGGTAGTAATGGGGGTGTATTTGGCCAGAGGTATGGTGCAGATGGTGCGGCTGTCGGTAGTGAATTTCAAGTTAACACGACCACACTTCTAGAACAGCGATATTCTGCGGTCGCGATGGATGCTGACGGCGATTTGGTCGTGACATGGACTAGCCAGTTCATTGATGGTTCTGGTACTGCTGTGATGATGCGTCGCTACAACAAAGCGACTGGCACCTGGGGAAATGAAATTCAGGTTAACCAGACCACGACCAATGATCAGCGCCACTCCAGTATCGCCATGGAGGCGAACGGTGATTTTGTCATCACCTGGACGAGCATGGAGACGGGAGCGGCAGACATCTATGCCCGTCGCTTTAGTGCTGATGGTACGCCGCTAGGTAACCAATTTAGAGTCAACACAAGAACTACTGGTTCTCAGGATGAATCCAAAGTCGCGATGGATGCGGATGGCGACTTTGTGGTTACCTGGACAGACAATGGACAGGATAGCAGCAGCTATGGTATCTATGCCCAACGCTATGATTCTGCTGGAAATGCGGTTGGCAGTGAATTTAAGGTTAATACCTACACCACGAACCAGCAGCGCCGTCCCTATGTGGCGATGGATGACAATGGCGGATTCGTCATTACCTGGTCAGGCAGTACACAGGATTTTGGCTCCAGTTGGGGTGTATTCGGTCAGCGCTATGACCTGAATGGATTGCCTCAAGGCACCGAATTTCTGGTGAATGACACCATCGCTGGAAATCAGCAGTTCTCCCCAGTTGGGATGGATGCTAGCGGCAATTTTGTGGTTGCCTGGACTAGTGATACAGATGTAAATGGCAGTTATGGCGTATACGCCAAACAGTTTGCAGCCATTCCGAACAATGCGCCGACGGTGACTAATGTCAATAAGGCGATCGCCGAAGATACGCCACTCACGTTTGCCGCCACTGATTTTACAGCCGCCTTTAGCGATCCAGACGGCAGCAGTCTCAACCGCATCAAAATCACCACACTCCCTACAAAAGGAACGCTCAAGCTGAATGGGGTTGATATCGTTCTGAATCAGCAGATTTTGACGAGCGAGTTAGGAAACCTAGTTTATACACCCACCGAGAACTTAAATGGGGGAGATAGCTTTAAGTGGAATGGCTCAGATGGCCTTGCCTTCGCGGGCAGTGATGCCCTGGTAGGTGTCTCAATTACCCCGGTGAATGATGCTCCGCTGGTGGGGGCGATCGCCCAAACCGTTGACGAAGATACGCCAGTCAACTTTGTCTTAACCGACTTCACCAGCGTCTTCAGCGATGTTGATGGTGACGCACTAAATAAAATTAAGATCACGACCCTGCCAAATACCCTCAGCGGCACGTTGACTCTCAACGGCACCCCCGTTGTGGCAGATCAGGAGATTAGCACGGCTGAGATTGCCAACCTGACCTTTACGCCAAAACCGAACTTTAACGGTGCAGTGACGTTTGACTGGAATGGATTCGACGGCACGGTTTATGCAACTGCTCCATCCACCGTCACGCTAACCTACACTGCAATCAACGACGCACCAGTCGTTACCACGATTAACAAAACCGTTGCTGAAGATACAGACATCATTTTCTCCAGCGGCGACTTTATAGGCGCATACAGCGACGCTGATGCAGACCTTCTCAACAAAATCATCATCACATCGCTGCCCACCCACGGGGTGTTGCTGCTGAATGGGGTGGCGGTCACCGTTAATCAAGAAATTCCCACGGCCAGCCTGGCTAATCTGAAATACACTCCGGCTCTAAACTACAACGGAGTCGATACGTTTGGTTGGAATGGCTTTGACGGCACTACCTATGCGACAACAGGCACAACAGCGAATCTGACCGTCACCGCCGTTAACAATGCACCCACCGTTTCTAACGTTAGTAAAGCGGGAACCGAAGATACCCCTGTCACCTTTTCATCCAGTGACTTCTCGCCTCATTTCGCGGATGTGGACGGCAACAGCCTGGGCGAAATTCAAATTACCTCTCTGCCTTCCAACGGACAGTTAAAACTGGGAGGCTCTAATGTTACTGTCGGTCAGACCATCTCAGCCTCTAATTTAGGCAACCTCACCTTTATCCCGGATGCGAATATTAACGGCCAGATCAGTTTTGGCTGGAATGGTTCAGATGGGCTGCTTTACGCCAGTCAGGGTGCAGCCGTAGATATTAACATCGCAGCAGTTAATGATCCTCCAACCGTTGTCAATATCGATAAAACCGGAACAGAGGACAGCCCGATCGCCTTTGCGCTGAGCGATTTTACAACAGCCTTTACCGACATTGACAACGATAGCCTCAGCAAGATTCAAATCACATCGCTGCCCTCCAATGGCGTTTTACAGGTCAATGGATCGGTCATCGGGCTGAATCAAGAGATCAACGCCACCGATCTAAACGCGCTGGTCTTTATCCCCAATGCCAACGTTAACGGTGCAATTAGCTTTAGCTGGAATGGCTCCGATGGCACCACCTATGCTGCAACGGGAGCTACCGTCAACTTAGACATCAGCGCTGTCAATGACGTACCCACGGTGAGCACCGTCAGCAAGACGAGCGATGAAGATGCCACGCTGGGCTTTTTGCTCAGCGATTTTGCCAATGCCTTTAGCGATAGCGACAATGACCCGCTAACGAAGATTAAAATCACGTCGCTGCCCACCAGCGGCACGTTGAAGCTGAACGGCACGGATGTCACACTCAATCAAGAGATCCTGGCGGCTGACATTGGCAGTCTTCTCTTCTTCCCCGCTGCCAATGTGAATGGCCCATTGAGCTTTGGCTGGAATGGCTCGGATGGCACCAGTTACGCCGCAACCGGAGCATCGGTTGATCTGACCATTACGCCTGTAAATGACCAGCCAACTCTGCTAAACGTCACCAAGATCGGCACGGAAAATACGCCTGTGACGTTCCAGTCCAGCGACTTTATCGCGGTTTTTAGCGACGTAGATAGCGACAGCCTCACCAAAATCAAGATTACCTCTCTGCCCACCAGCGGTAGTCTGACGCTAGGCGGTACACCCGTCACGCTGAACCAGGAAATTATCGTTGGGGATCTCAACACCCTCACCTTTACGCCAGCCCCCGCCTTCAACGGCAACGTCAGCTTTGGCTGGAATGGCTTTGACGGTACGGTGTATGCCGCGACCGGGGCGATCGCCAACGTAGACGTGGGGGGCGTCAATGATGCCCCCGTAGTCAGCCCGGTAAACAAAGGTGGCAATGAAGATACAGTCATCACCTTTGCCGCCAGCGATTTCGCAGCGGCCTTCAGTGATATTGATGGCAACAACCTCAGCCAAATCAGGATTACGTCTCTACCCAGCAATGGCATCTTAAGCCTGGGTGGAACGCCTGTCACCCTCAATCAGGACATTCCAACGGCGTCACTGGGAACGCTGGCGTTTACGCCCACAGCTAACTTTAACGGCACGGTCAGCTTTAACTGGAACGGGTTTGACGGCACCGTGTATGCCGTGGCAGACGCGCCTGTAAACATCACCGTCAATGCTGTCAATGATGCGCCGACCGTCAGCGCGATCGGCAAAGCGGGTACAGAAGATGTGGCGATCGCCTTCACTTCTACTGATTTCACCAATGCCTTTAGCGATATTGATGGGAATACCCTCAGCAAAATTCAAATTACGGCACTGCCCAGCAGCGGCACCCTGCTGTTGGCAGGCACGGCAGTAACGGCTAATCAGGAAATTAATGTTGCCAACCTGGGTAGCCTCAGCTTTGTTCCTGCGGCCAACTTTAACGGGCCAGTTAGCTTCAGTTGGAATGGCTCGGATGGCACTCTGTATGCCGCATCGGATGCGACAGTTAACCTGACGCTGACAGCAGTGAACGATGCGCCAACGGTCAGCACGGTTAGCAAAACCAGTACGGAAGATGTGGCGATCGCCTTCACCGCGACTGATTTCACGGCGGCCTATAGCGATGTGGAAGGCACGCCCCTCGCCAAGATTCAATTCACTTCTCTCCCGGCCAGCGGTACCCTCACGTTGAGCGGAGCTGCCGTTACGGTCGGACAGGAAATCTCCGCTGCCTTGCTGGGAAACTTGGCCTTCACTCCGGCGGCTGGATTTAATGGCCCGCTCAGCTTTAACTGGAAAGCGTCGGACGGAACAATCTATGCGGTCAGCGATGGCTCCGTCAATCTAACCTTTACAGCGGTTAACAGTGCGCCGACGGTTAGCAATATCAGTAAGAGTGGGCCTGAAGACGGGGCGATCGCCTTCACGGCTACCGATTTCACGGCTGCCTTTAGCGATGGCGACAGCGACCCGCTCAACAAAATTCAAATTAAGTCGCTGCCCAGCAATGGTGTTCTGTATCTGAGCGGGGTCGAAGTGACCGCCGACCAGGAGATTGCAGCAGCTCAGATCGGTAATCTCAGTTTTGTTCCCAGTGCCAACTACAACGGCCCGGTGAGCTTTGACTGGAACGGCTCGGATGGTATCACCTACGCTACCACGGGCGGCAAGGTGAATCTCACCCTCACGTCCGTAAACGATCTGCCCACGATTGGCACGATCAGCCGCACCAGCGCTGAAGACGGGGTGATTAGCTTCTCAGCAGCAGACTTCCTGGCTGCATTCACCGATGTCGATGGCGACGCTCTGGTCAATGTTCGAATTACATCGCTGCCAGCGAGTGGAGTGCTGAATCTGAGCGGCGTTCCAGTAACGGTCAATCAAGACATTCCGTTATCGAATCTGAGTGCCCTCAGCTTTACTCCAGCCGCCGGATTTAACGGCAACCTCAGCATTGGCTGGAATGGCTCAGATGGTACAGGTTACTCGCTAACGCCTGGCTCCATTGATCTGACCTACACTCCCATCAACAGCACGCCCACCTTAGGAACGGTCAGCAAAACGGGGGTTGAAGATGGTGGAGCGATCGCCTTCACCGCCACGGACTTCACCAATGCCTTCAGCGATGGCGACAATGACCCGCTGATCAAGATCCAAATTACCTCCCTGCCAGCCAGCGGGGTGCTCAGCTTAAACGGCACGCCCGTCATCATCAATCAAGAGATCACAGCGGCCAATCTAGCGAACCTCAGCTTCACACCCGCCGCAAACTTTAACGGCAACCTTAGCTTTAACTGGAATGGATTTGATGGCATTACCTACGCCGCCGCCGCTGGAACGGTTGACCTGACGATTACAGGGGTGAATGATCTGCCCACCGTTGGCACCGTCAGCAAAACGGTGGCGGAAGATACGCCGATTCCCTTCTCGGCCACCGATTTCAGTAGCGTCTTTAGCGATGTCGATAACGACCCGCTCGCCAAAATCCAAATTACGTCTCTGCCCTCCAACGGAACGCTCAGCCTGGGTGGCACCCCCGTCACGCTGAACCAGGAAATTCTGGCGGCGGCGATCGGCACTCTGACCTTTACCCCCGCTGCAAACTATAACGGCAATGTCAGTTTTAACTGGAACGGCTCGGACGGTACGGGGTATGCCACGACCGGAGGCGTGGTTAATCTGACTTTTACAGCCGTCAATGATGCACCGACTGTGGGTACGGTGAGCAAAACGGGAACCGAGGATGGAGGGGCGATCGCCTTCTCTTCTACCGATTTCACCACGGCCTTTAGCGATGTGGATAATGATCCACTCGCCAAGATTCAAATTACCTCCTTGCCAACTGGTGGAACGCTGCTGCTGGGCGGCACTGCTGTCACCGTGAATCAAGAGATTCCGCTGGCTCAACTGGGAACACTCACCTTTGCCCCAGCGGCCAATGCCAACGGCGCAATCAGCTTTGGCTGGAATGCGTCAGATGGCACGACCTACGCCGCATCGGCTGGAACGGTCAGTATCAACATCGCGGCAGTGAACGATCTGCCGACCGTCAGCAATATCAGCAAAACCAGTGCGGAAGATGTACCCGTTAATTTCGCTGCGACTGACTTTTCGGCAGCTTTCGCCGATGTGGATGGCGATGCCCTGGCTAAAATCCAGATTACGTCGCTGCCTTCCAACGGAACACTTAGTCTGGGCGGCACTGCCGTTACGCTGAATCAGGAAATTTCAGCGGCGGCTCTGGGAACGCTCACCTTCACTCCGGCGGCCAACTATAACGGCAGCGTCACGTTTAACTGGAACGCGTCCGATGGTACGGGCTACGCTGCCACGGGTGGAGCCGTTAACCTTACCTTTACTGCGGTCAATAA
>DATNPS010000203.1:0-21255 GCA_036703095.1 Crinalium sp.
CGTGGTTCCGGTCATTTTGCCGTCCGATATCAATCCTAAGCTTTATGCTAGAACGTTGATGAATGACCACGGGATTTGGGTTTCTCCTATCTGGTTCATTGCCAAACCCCGGATGCGCATCACCGTCAACTCGCTGCATACCCGCGAGGAAATGGATCACCTGGTGGAAAGCATGGTCGAAGCTCGTAAGCTGATGTACCAGCCTACTATCAGCGCTTAGTACAACTGGCATAGATAAGGGTAGGAATTCGGGGTGCAGGGGTGGAACCCCTGGCTGGGGGCAAAGCCCCCCATATTACCCTGGTTTTATTTCAGATCCTTTTCTATAAATAGCAGTACTTAGTCCAGTTGATAATTTGCAAAGGGAGGCCATGCGTTGCTGCATGTGCCTCCCTTTCTCATATCTCAAGGCGATCGCGCACGTTTTTACGCCCTTTCAGCCGCGTGACGCGTGGCTAAAAGGGCACTATTAAATTCACGTCAGGCAAAGGCTGATGAACCCAGGTCAGGCGGTACATCCTGCCATCGTCCATTCCCAACCGCTCGAATCGCTTCCTTAAGGGAAATAGCTCCCGTATAAAGCGCCCGTCCCACGATCGCCCCAGTGACTCCCAATGGTTCAAGTGCGATCAGCCCGACCAAATCGCTAACCGTGCTCATACCGCCCGACGCAATGATAGGGATAGAAATCGCGTCTGCCAGTTCTCTCAATGCCGTTCTGTTTGGCCCTTGCAGCGTACCATCCCGGTGAATATCGGTATAGATAATAGCCGATACCCCCAAAGTCGCCATCTGTTGAGCCAGCGCGATCGCCTCTACTTCCGAGGTTTCCAGCCATCCCCGTGTGGCGACTTTGCCGTTACGGGCATCAATGCCCACTATAATCTTGCCAGGAAACTCCTGACACAGTTGGGCTACCAAGTCAGGCTGTTCTACGGCTACCGTTCCCAAAATCACCTGATGTACCCCTAACTCCAGCAATGCGGCTACACTCTGGCGATCGCGCAACCCGCCTCCAACCTGCACAGGCACATTCACCGCTTGTACAATGGCGGCGATCGCATCCCCATTCACCGGATGTCCCACTTTCGCCCCGTCCAAATCCACCAAATGCAGTCGGGGAGCGCCCTGCTCAACCCACTGCTGCGCCACCTCTACAGGATTTTCATTAAACACCTGCGACTGCGCATAATCTCCTTGATATAGACGCACACAGCGTCCCTCTAGCAAATCAATTGCTGGAATAACATCCATTCTCCCTGCCTCGTTGTAGCCAGAATAAGGTTATATCACAGGTAGAGGCAGAGGGCAGGGGGAAAGGGAGTTGGGTGTTAGGTACTAGGAAGATAAGGGAGAGGGGAGATAAGGGGACAAGGGAGATAGGGAAGAGAGGGGAGATGGGGAAGTCAAGCCTTCCCCCACATGCCATACCACGCACGCCATACCCAAACACCTCAGATGCCTCAAATCCCAGTAATCAATTTCGGTCGCTTCATAACAGGTAGCAGCTCTGACCAGATGGCGATCGCTTCAGAAATCTATCAGGCATTTAGAGAAATTGGCTTCCTTTATCTGAGTCATCACGGCATTTCTGCCAATCTAATTGAGCGAGTGTTGGCTCAATCCCACGCGCTATTTGCATTACCAGGGGATGTTAAGGAACGGTATGCCTGGTCGGCAGCAGAGAGCAATCGGGGGTATGTGGGTGTAGCTCGTGAACGGCTAAACCCGACTCGACCGGGAGACCTCAAAGAAGCATTTAATATTGGCCGAGAGCCATCATCCGATCGCCCCATCTCCGTAACAGCGACAAACCGCTGGGTGTCAGAATTACCTGACTTTAAATCGACTGCCCTGGAGTTTTACGATGCCTGCACTCATCTCGCTAATCAAATCCTGACGGCAATGGCGATCGCCCTCCAGCTACCCAGCGATTTCTTTACCCTCCGCCACGATGAACAGCAGCACACGCTTCGGTTGCTCCATTACCCACCCCTGCCTGCCGATCTCCTTAATGATCAAGTCCGAGCGGGCGAACATTCGGATTATGGGAGCCTGACGCTCCTCTTTCAAGACAGCGTTGGTGGCCTAGAAGTACAGACGGTTGGCGGTGACTGGATTGCTGCCCTACCCATCGCGGATACCATCCTGGTGAATTTGGGTGACTTGATGGAACGCTGGACAAATCATGTCTTTCGGTCTACGAAACATCGGGTGCTGATCCCTGACGCCGGGCGATCGCACCAGTCGCGCTATTCCGTGGCATTCTTTTGCGAACCCAACCCAGAAACTGCGATCGCCTGCTTGGAGAGTTGTCAGAGTCCAGAACAGCCGCCGCTATATCCGCCGATTACCGCCGGGGCATATCTCCTGAGTCGTCTCCAGGCGACCTACTAATTTGTGAATTGGGCCAACGGTCATCAAGGGGACGTGAACTCGATAGCCCGATGTTGCGTGCGCGTCGTGCACGCAACATCGGGCTTTTGGGAATTGCGCGTCGCGCAACTTCCAAAAGCTCGATCGCCCAATTCGCGTTAAGGGGAGTTGTGCGTCGCACAACTCCTTTTTTAATGGTGCTTTTAATGGCGCGATGGTGCGTGCACATTGTGCCCACAATATCGCGCCTACCGTAGCCCATCGGATAAGAACTAGCCCTATCCGAAATATTTGTAAAAAATCCTGTAGTTCAACAGCAGGTGCAGTAATGGTGGAGAGAGCTATTTCCCGCATCTCTCTTAAGTATGAAGAACCGCAGATTAAGTTACCGTTCTTGAACATCGTGTGTATCCACAACTCAAGCTGGGTATACTGACTGCGGGTTCAAAACCCTCTGTAACCATCTTTACCTTCATAGGAGTTCATCTGTAATGACCGGCCCCTCCCCTATTCCAGGCGCTGACAAGAAAGTTCCCGCTGGCGTTTGCGCAATTTTATTAGGCGCTTTAGGTGTCCATAAATTCCTGTTAGGCTATAGCACTGAAGGCATTATTACCCTATTAATCACCTTCCTAACCTGCGGTCTGGGTGCTCCCGTAATGAGCATCATCGGCCTGGTTGAAGGCATTACCTATCTCACGAAATCAGACGAAGAATTCGTTAGCACTTACATCAACAACAAGAAGGGTTGGTTCTAAAAAATTCTGAGTCTTGTTCAGAGTTGGCCTTTAAACGATGGTTGTTACATCTCAACAATCTTTATCGACCTTTGGTAAACGAGTCCGTTGGGGGTTCTTGGGCTTGGCGTCAGCCCCAATCATCGGTGCTTATTTTTACAACCAGGGCTATCAGATCCCGTTTTTGGGCTGTCCCGTTTTACATTTAACCGGGATACCGTGTCCTACCTGCGGCATGACCCGCTCGTTTATGGCGATCGCTCGTGGTAATCTTCCTCAGGCCATCCGCTATCACCTGCTTGGCCCTGCCGTCTTTGCCATTTTTCTGGTTATCACAGCCCATCTAATCCTTGAATTATTGCAAAATCGGCGCATTCAAACCTTCTATAGCTCCTTGCTGGGTAAACGAAGCGTTCAGTTGATGGCTCTGCTGATTGCCTTGAGCTATCACACCTATCGACTTTATCTTTTGTCCCATTCGGGAGAACTGTATCAAAGTATGGTGCGATCGCCTCTAGGCCATCTGCTATTCTCCCAGAGCAGTATATTCTAAGGATCGCAAATAAATTAAAACCAAGTTTTTACTTTTGAAGGCGCGGCTCTGTCACGCTTTCAAAAATTAAGTTTTGGGTTTAATTGAATCCCAATCCTAAGGGGCCGATCCAAAAAACGTGATCATGGATCTCAAATAGGGTGGACACTGCCCATCCTACTCGTCAGAATTTGGCAGAAGCCGTGTTACAAGAGACGCGCTAGAGGATGCTGCAAAGGTTTGATTTGCCACCCAATAGCTGTAGGGGCGTGGCATTTGGTTGCTATATCTCGGTCGTGACAGAGAACGGTTGCCCGAATGCCGTGCCCTTACAGGGGCATTAAGATATTTGTTAAACATCCTCTTATCAAATATGCGATCCAAAACGCGACATTTGCTTTTAAGAAACAGACCCTCTTCTAGTGCTACTAATGAAACATAAAAAGACAGCGGTCATTGCTCTATTTGCGATTATAGGTGCCGGATACTTCAGCACCTTTTCTCAGCTAGATATTAATTTCTTTTTGAAGGGATATATTGCCGTGATTCCGCTACAGGTTGCGGCCCTCCTGTATGTCCTCTACCTCCGCTGGAATGGCCGTCTTCCCGACACGGTAGATCACCTAGAGAATGAGAATTAAATGACGTGAATTCAACGAATGCGCAAAAGCCCGTTCATCGAATTCCTAAGAAAACGTGTTTTCTTTTCGTTTTCCCAAGGGGGTAGTAGTGCAGCGCACTACTACCCCCTTGTTGGAGACTCACGTTAAATCAACCTGCATGTTCTGGTCAATCAGACAGTCCTTCGCCTACGCTCTAAAGTAGAGCTAACGTGAATTGTCCTCCTATTGCCAGGTTTATGCAGGTTATTCCAGAGAAAGCCACGTCTACCCCGTCTGTTCAGACCTTTACTCTAGATGTGGGTGGCATGAAATGTGCAGGATGCGTCAAAGCGGTTGAGGATGAATTAACTCAGCAGGCGGGCGTGATTTCGGCCACCGTAAATCTAGTGACGGAAGTGGCGCTGGTAGAATGCCTGCCTAACTCGATTGACCCGCTAGACCTGGCCCATAAATTAACGGAAGCTGGATTTCCGAGCCAGTTACGCCCCTCGTCAGACCCCACTACAGACGATGAGGCTACAACGACGAATTACGTCAGCCCGGTAGAGCGCCATCGGATAGAAACGCGTCAACAGATGTGGCGGGTGGCGATCGCAGGTCTTCTTCTCCTCTTTTCGGCGATCGGCCATCTGGATCACTTTGGCTGGCGAATTCCCGTCTTAAACAATATCTGGTTTCACTGTGGATTAGCCACTCTGGCCCTGGTTGGGCCTGGGCGCTTTATGTTGATTGACGGGTGGCGGGGCTTACGGCGCAATGCGCCCAACATGAACACCCTCGTCAGCTTGGGCACGCTGACCGCGTACACCACCAGTCTGGTTGCCCTCCTCTTTCCTAATCTGGGGTGGGAGTGTTTCTTTGATGAACCTGTGATGCTGGTGGGTTTCATCTTATTGGGACGCACCTTAGAACAGCAGGCGAAAAATCGAGCAGCGGCAGCTATGCAATCGCTGATTGCCCTCCAACCTGCATTAGCTCGATTAATTAAAGAAGACAGCCATGTACCATCCGCGTTTGATGAGGCTGCTTCCCTCAGTCTGCTGCCATCGACCACCATCGAAATTCCGGCAGAGCAGGTTCAGGTTGGCCAGTGGCTTCAGGTATTGCCTGGGGAGAAAATTCCGGTAGATGGCGATGTCGTCATTGGTCAGACGACCGTTGATGAATCAATGCTCACAGGTGAGTCGATCCCCGTTCCCAAACAGGTCGGCGATCGCGTCTCTGCCGGAACGTTGAATCAAACCGGGGCGATCGCTCTGCGGGCGACTCATACGGGCAAAAATACCACGCTGGCCCAAATTATTCGCCTGGTTGAAACGGCCCAAACCCGTAAAGCACCCATTCAGCGTTTGGCTGATACGGTTGCGGGTTACTTCACGTATGGCGTAATGACGATCGCACTCTTGACCTTCCTGTTCTGGTATTTCATTGGCGTTCCGCTATGGTCTGACCAGATTTTAAGTCACGGCCTCGCCAGCATTGGGCATGGGCAGATGGTGATGCATATGCAGCAACCCCCTCATCCAACGCCACTGTTGCTGAGTCTGAAATTGGCGATCGCCGTTCTCGTCATTGCCTGTCCCTGTGCATTAGGGTTAGCTACCCCAACGGCTATTCTGGTCGGTTCTGGGATCGGGGCAGAGCGGGGATTGCTGATCCGGGGGGGAGATGTCTTGGAAAATGTACACCGACTGCAAACGGTTGTCTTCGATAAAACGGGAACCTTGACCACGGGGCATCCGATTGTGACGGACTGTTTACCGCTGGTACCGGATCTTTCCTCGAATGTCCTGCTGCAACTGGCAGCGACCGTCGAAAGCGGCACGCGTCATCCTTTGGCAGAAGCGATTTGTCAGGAAGCTGCTCAAGCAGAAATCGCCCTTTTGCCCGCTCAGGCGTTTTATACCGCGTCGGGACTGGGGGTGTCTGCTCAGGTTAACCAACAAACTGTGATCCTAGGCACCTCACAATGGTTAACCGAGCGTGGAGTCGTCATTTCAGATGCGGCTCACGCGCAAATAGCGACCCTCGCTGAGGCGGGCAAATCGGTCGCGTGTGTCGCGCTTGATGGAACACTGGTTGGCTTGATTGGGGTGCGCGATACTCTCCGGGAAGATGCTAAGCCCACCATTGATACCCTCCGCCACATGGGGTTGCGGGTCATGCTGATGACGGGTGATCAACCAACATCGGCTCAGGCGATCGCCCAACTTCTCGGCTTATCCAGTCAAGACGTGCTGGCCAACGTGCGCCCTGATGCCAAAGCTCAAGTGATTGCTCAACTCCAGCAAGACGGACAGTCGGTTGCCATGATTGGCGACGGGATTAATGACGCGCCTGCGTTGGCACAGGCCAATGTCAGTATTTCCATGCACTCCAGTACAGAAGTCGCGATGGAAACAGCCGAAATTATTCTGATGCGCGATCGCCTGACCGATATCGTAGAATCTATTCGTTTAAGTCGTGCTACCTTTAACAAGATTCGGCAAAATTTATTCTGGGCCTTTGCATATAACGTCTTAGGTGTCCCAGTTGCAGCAGGGTTGCTCTTGCCCACACAGGGAATCATTTTGAGTCCTGCTACCGCAGGTGCATTTATGGCGTTTAGTTCCGTTAGCGTAGTAACAAACTCTTTGTTGCTGCGATATGCTTTCTCGAAACGAAATAATTTTTGACAGAGAAAAACGGAACTTTGTGTAATACCCGGCAGTCTTACTCCCGGAGCCACTTCGAAACCTTTCTGGCGGAGACAAACTAATTAGGTCAGGTTGTCAATTGGCATGTTGGCATAATTAAGATAAGTCTGAAGGATATCAACGTATGTCCCTTGGGGCCGTGGTTACGCTTTCGGAACTGTCTGCTGATTGGGCCATCTATCGCTTGACACCCGAGTTGAGTTAAACCAATCCGCTAAATTGAGTTAATAATTGGAGTAGATTAGTTCTCAGGCTGCACAAAACTGCCACGAATGCCGTAAAGCCATTTCAGTTCCCTGTTTGAAACCGTTGTTTCTAGTGCTCGCACGATCAGTTAATTATTAATGGCACATACAGAACCGCACCAAAACCATTTGCTAATTATTGAGGACAACAAGGGACGGCGTGAATTTGTCCTTGACAGTCCGGTGTACTCGATTGGCAGAGATCCAAAGTGCGATATTCGCTTAATTTCTCAGTTTGTTTCCCGCCGTCATGCCACGTTGGTTCAGCTTCCCAATGAGGATGGCACCTACTATTACCGGATTGTGGATGGAAACCTGAAGGGAAAACCCAGCGCCAATGGTCTATTGATCAATGGCCGCAAGTTGCAGGCCCATGACTTAGAAGACGAAGACAAAATTGTCTTTGGCCCCCAGGTTCATGCCGTTTACTACTTGCTCAAGCGTGATGCGGTTGCTACCGTTCCGCCCGATGAGTTTGACATTACGCTCATCAGTCCCGGTATGGTTGGCGATCCGGAAGATCAAGACGAAGACGGGGAAGATGAGGAAAACATCGTCACCGGGCCTCCTGAGCCAGTTGAGAGCCAGGCAGCCGAGTAGAAACGTGCTTTATCAAAACCGAAATTTCATTTTGGAACGTGCGGCTGAGCCGCACGTTCCAAAATGAAATTTCGGTTTTAATTTATCCATCATCCTTAGGATCGTGAATTTAATAAAACCTGAAACTTAATTTATGAAAGCGCAGCAGAGCCGCGCTTTCATAAATTAAAAATTTGGTTTTAATTATCCATCATCCTTAGAGGTGTGAACCGGGGGAACAGGATCATACCCACCCGGATGAAACGGGTGACAGCGCAAAATTCGCCGGACGGCCAGCCAGGAACCTTTGAGGGGACCATGTTGCGCGATCGCCTCAATGGCGTATTGAGAGCAAGTTGGCTGGAAGCGGCAAACCGGAGGATAAAGCGGCGAAATGAAGGTACGGTATGCCCGAATTAACCCAATCAGGATAGACTTCATTCCTCATAGTTTAACGCTTAGCGAATCGGTTCATAATCAGAACAGTTGATCGCGTCTTCAGAAAGTGCAATCACAGGTCTGACAGGACATTTCAACCGATAATCTCCCGTAAAAAACTGACAGTTTGCGCAGGGAATCTGGTGCATCTGTTTCGCTTTGCTAACACCATCTCGCACGGCTGTCCAGGAACTCCAGGCGGTCAGGCCCACTAGAACCCAGGCCAACACAAAACACAGCGGCACCACAATCGGCTGAATGACCCAAATCAGCCAGTGAACGAAAGCGTAGAGAATTTGCATAATAGCGGTTGACCAATCCCAGTGCGTGAGGAGAAGCATTGAATCACGGTAGACCCAATGCCATCAATTTATCTAGATTTTGCAATGTATCTCCACAGTCGATAGACAGATCCCGCCATCCTCTGGTCGGGTGATTCTCCCGGAGGAAGCATTGTGTTCTTTTTGACTGTAGTCTTCTGTAAGAGTGCATTCTCATGATGTAAATCGGTTGCAAAATGAGAATGGCTGGCTCTATTGGCTTAGTTTGAGGATGTAATGACGCTTCACCACAGTTCAGGTCGTTGGCAGTTAGGACTTTCGTTAGCTCTATTTACTGCATCTCTGTGGGGAGTGCTGCCGATCGCACTGAAGCTTGTGCTGCAAGCGGTAGACGTTTATACCGTAACCTGGTTTCGCTTTCTGATTTCGTTCAGCTTGTTAATTGCATTTCTGGCCGCTAGAGGTCGGCTATCAGAACTGCAAAAATTGCGAACGGCACGGTTAGAGCTGCTAGCGATCGCCACCCTCGGTCTCGCGCTCAACTACTTGCTGTTTATGCAAGGGCTGCATCAGACGTCGCCCACCAATTCGCAGGTGATTATTCAGCTTGCTCCAATTTTTCTGGCGCTGGGAGCCATCTTTATCTTTAAAGAACGGTATACGTTGAAACAGTGGATTGGCATGGGACTGCTCACCCTGGGTCTGAGCCTTTTCTTTGAAGATAAGCTGCGGCTCCTCGTAACAACCTCTAATCAGTATGTGATCGGTAGCGGGTTGCTGGTGCTGGCGGGTCTAGTTTGGGCGTTCTATGCTCTGGCCCAAAAGCAACTTTTGCAGCATCTCTCGTCTCAGGTGATCATGCTGGTGATTTATGGGGGAAGTGCTCTGCTGTTTGCCCCTGCGGCTTCTCCTGAAACATTGTTACAACTCACGCCAACTCAATGGGGCATGTTGCTGTTTAGCGGGTTCAATACATTTCTGGCCTATGGGTCATTTGCGGAAGCGCTCGATCATTGGGATGCATCGCGAGTCAGTGCGGTTCTATCTCTGACGCCGATCATCACGCTGATTATCGTTGGAGTGGGGGCGGCGATTGCTCCCTCCTTTGTCGAATCAGAACCGATTACAGGGTTGGGAATTTTGGGTGCTATTTTTGTAGTCTTAGGGTCTTGGGCGATCGCGTTGGGCCAGCGAGTCAGCAAACCCAAACCCCAAGGTTGAAAAAGATCTAAACTCCGAGTGGGTTAGTGGGGTTGTGTGGGATGATGTTTAAAGTAACCCCGAAATCTGTTTTCTATAATACAGGATCTCATTCATGGCACTTCAACTCGGTGATACCGTTCCTAATTTTACCCAAGCCTCCAGTGAGGGAGACATTAACTTCTACGACTGGGCTGGAGATAGCTGGGTTGTTTTGTTTTCTCATCCCGCTGACTATACGCCCGTTTGCACTACAGAACTGGGCGAAGTGGCTCGGCTCAAGCCCGAATTCGATAAGCGCAATGCAAAGGTCATCGCGCTGAGCGTTGATGATGCTGATTCCCATCAGGGCTGGATTTCTGACATCAACGAAACCCAAAACACTACCGTTAACTATCCCATCCTGGCGGATGCGGACAAGAAGGTGTCAGAACTGTATGACATGATTCACCCCAATGCCAATGCCAAGGTGACGGTGCGGACAGTGTTCGTGATTGACCCCAGTAAAAAGCTGCGTCTGACCATCACTTACCCACCCAGCACAGGCCGCAACTTCGAAGAAATTTTGCGGGTGATTGACTCTCTGCAACTGACGGACAACTATAGCGTCGCCACTCCAGTCAACTGGAAAGATGGTGATGATGTTGTGGTTGTGCCTTCGATTCCTACTGAAGAAGCGAAGCAGAAGTTTCCAAAAGGTTTGACGGAAGTTAAGCCATATCTGCGGATGACTCCTCAGCCGAACAAGTAATTCGTGTGAGTCTCCTGAAGGGGGTCTAGTGCGATGCACTACCCCCTTTTTTAGTTTTTAGGCTTCAGGTGAAAGAGTTTGGGGATCAAGGCCGAGCGATCGCAATCTTTCTTTCAGTTGCTCAGCCTGGCGTTCTGCTTCTTCGGCTCGTGCTTCAGCTTGTTGTCGGGCTAGCGTTTCTTCCCGCAAGGCTTCAGCGAGTTCACTGGGGATCAACAGCCTTTGTCCCGTGTCTTCGCGATATAGCAGTACTGATAAAGGTTAAGACGGGGTGCAGGGGGGGAACCCCTGGCTGGGGGCGCAGCCCCCACACCCCCTTTGTCCTAACGTGAATGCGTAGTGCTATAAAAGGCGATGAGCTGACCGTCTACTTCCAGTCGCAGTTGCAGCGGTTCGCTACGACATTGTCTCAGCACCTCTAACGTCACTAGCAGGGCATAGAGATGAACATACGTTTTTCTGCCACAGGTTCACCATCAGAGTTAGGGTAGAGAAGGTCAGCGGATGGATCTGTTGGAATGAGAGTAGTCATAGTTACCCAATCCGTAAGCCGTGTACTTTTATTATCCCCTTGACTTCGTTAAACCTGTGGTTAGTTGGTTCTGAGAGGGCACTCCGCCCCCTCAGAACCAACTAACCACAGAAGTAAAACGCTAGTAACTTCGCTTTAGAATTTTTTGAGGAAACGAACTAGGACAGTGGCATGGATATTAAAGATGGATTTGTCGGCTCCGTTGGCAACACACCGCTAATCCGGCTCGATAGCTTGAGTGACGAAACGGGATGCGAAATCCTGGGGAAGGCAGAATTTTTGAATCCGGGTGGGTCGGTGAAGGACCGGGCTGCGCTCTATATTATTGAAGATGCTGAACGGAAAGGATTGTTAAAACCGGGCGGGACGGTTGTAGAAGGCACAGCAGGCAATACGGGAATCGGGCTAGCCCATATTTGCAATGCCAAAGGCTATAAGTGCTTGATTATCATCCCAGATACGCAGTCGCAGGAAAAGATTGATTTGCTGCGGACATTAGGGGCAGAAGTCCGCACGGTTCCAGCAGTACCCTATCGTGATCCCAACAACTATGTGAAGCTGTCGGGACGAATCGCGGCTGAAATGGAAAACGCGATTTGGGCCAACCAGTTCGACAATTTGGCCAATCGTCAGGCGCATTATGAAACGACGGGGCCGGAAATCTGGGAACAAACGGATGGCAAGGTTGATGTGTGGGTAGCTGCGACCGGGACGGGCGGAACCTATGCCGGGGTTGCCCTCTTTTTAAAAGACAAGAATCCCAACGTGAAGTGCATTCTGGCCGATCCCCATGGCAGCGGGCTGTATAGCTATGCTAAAACGGGTGACATTCAGCTTGAGGGAAGCTCGGTTACTGAAGGAATCGGAAACAGTCGGGTGACGGCCAACATGGAGAATGTCCCCATTGATGATGCGATTCGGATTGACGATCAGGAAGCCCTACGGATCATCTACCAGCTTTTGCGAAAAGATGGGCTGTTTATGGGTGGCTCGGTGGGCATTAATGTGGGAGCCGCAGTGGCGATCGCCAAACAGTTAGGCCCAGGTCACACGATTGTCACGGTTTTGTGTGATGGCGGTGCTCGCTATCAGTCGCGATTGTTTAATCCAGACTGGCTGTCTGAAAAAGGGTTGGTAGCTGTTTGATAGAGCGCTACACCTGTAGATGAGAACAATTTGGGGGAGGGAATCCCCGCGTCGTGGAGATTCCCTCCCCTAAATTGCCCAAAGGTGTAGCCGTAAGGCTCTTGGATTATGAATTCGCAGCGGGGCGATCGACGGGTTGGGGAAGTGTAGGACGGCGATCGTAGGGAAGTGGAATATATTGCACGCTGGGAAGCCGACCGCTTTGCGGCTGAGGATAGAGATCCATCAGGTTATAGATTGCTTTGGGTAAACCGGGCGTAATGGGCAACCCCAATGAAGTTGCTTCTTCGACGGTAATGGGATAGTCGTGCGTGACTCGTCCGGTGGTGAGTGCTTCGATAATGGAATCAACTTTGGCCGGATCAATTTTCCGTTTGGGAATTTCGTCTTCCAGCAGCGTCCGCACAAACTGCTGCACCTGATACTGAGCCTTTTGAGCCAGGTCGGCCATGATTAACGTTTGATCATCGATTTCGCTAATCGGTTTTTCCTGTATGACTTTCATGATGCTGGCGGCAGGAGAATTCCCTAACTGCGGATCGACCGGGCCAAGAACGGCATTTTCATCCATCACAATTTCATCAGCGGCGAGTGCCAGCATGGTGCCGCCGCTCATCGCGTAGTGGGGAACAAAGACCGTCACTTTAGCGGGGTGCCGAATTAACGCTCGCGCAATTTGGGAAGTGGCTAGTACCAGTCCACCTGGAGTATGAAGAATGAGATCAATGGGTACTCCGGGTGGAGTAAGGCGAATGGCGCGGAGAATTTGTTCGGAATCTTCAATGCTGATGTAGCGGCTGAGGGGAATGCCGAGCAAGCTGATCGATTCCTGCCGATGGATGAGCAAAATTACCCGACTGTTGCGCTGTCGTTCAAATTCTTTAATGGCTTGTACTCGCTGAGCCTCAAGCCGTTGTCGTCGCCAAATCGGCTGAAGTGATGTAAAGACCAGAAAGACCCAAAAAAGATCGGAAAAATTGAAATTCATGGAGTTCATCCACACTATCGCTACGCTAATTTTTTCACGTTGCGATTAAGGATGAATCCACCTGTAGAATAATTCGGATTGAACAAAGCAAAAATACAAAATGTTAACCCAGTTGAGACGTACCACTGGCACGTCTCAACTGGGTTATTGGCCGTATATTCATCTGAAACACATTTATTTTGAGCAATTACTGTAATGTATACCGTCTTGAAAGACATAGCGATCGCGTATCTGTGAAAATTTCAGCGTCATGGGAATGGTTTAGGGACGTAGCGATCGCGCATTTAGGCAGGATGGTTGTTGTGTTGCGGAAATGGGGTAGAGACGTGCCACTGGCACGTCTCTACTGGGGTATTGGTTGGTTAACCAAATACAGGGAATATTTGGGGGTTAACCAAATACAAATGTTGCGGCGTTGATCGCGCCGACAGATGCCGTAATGGTATTGGCATTCACGCCAGTAACGCCTTCAAACGTCATAAGAACCTGACCTGTGCCAAAACCGCTGGTGCTGGATGCGCGAAGCTGGGTATTGCTGCCGCTTTTAACAACATCCACTTGCGCAATACCCACGATCGCAAACTGGTCTTGCCCTAATCGAAACTGCCGAACGGTATCACTACCATCTCCTCGGTTGTAAAGCACTAAATCGCGATCGCTATCTGCCCCTAACGACATCACATCATTACCTACACCGCCGACCAGCGTGTCCGAACCAGAGCCACCCGTCAGCGTATCGACCCCAGCGTTCCCTTTGAGAATATCGTTGCCATTCCCGCCCTGGAGGACATCGTTACCATCGTCTCCCTCTAGCAAGTCATCATTATCGCCACCATCGAGGTTGTCATCACCTTTACCGCCGTCCAGGTAATCATTGCCTGCTGCGCCTAGCAAACGATCGTTCTCAGTGCCGCCTTTCAGGAAATCATCACCGATATCTCCATTTAGAATGTCGCTACCTGTACCGCCATCCAGCACATCGTTTCCGGCTCCGCCGTTCAGTTGGTCACTGCCATCGCCACCGTCGAGGTAGTCATTGCCGTTTTCACCGCGTAGCCCATCGTTCCCGATGTCGCCATAGAGATAGTCATTGCCTCCGCGACCGTATAGCGAATCGTTTTGGGAGCCACCATATAGATAGTCATTGCCCAGACCCGCTTGCAAGTAATCCTTACCGGAGCCGCCCAGCATGACATCATTCCCTTGATCGCCGAGCATCTTGTCATTTCCGGTGCCACCATTCATCTGGTCATTGCCCGTGAGTCCTCTCAAGTAATCGCTGCCGCTTTGCCCCCAGAGTCCATCGTTGCCTGTGCCACCGTTGATGCGATCGTTTCCGGCTCCGCCCATTAACACGTCGTCACCCGCTACGCCGGAGAGAATGTCAGACTGTTGCTTACCTGCAATGACATTATCTGCTTTTGTTCCGGTTAGGGTATCGATTTGGCTCGTGCCACCCATGCGCTGAGTGGGTTGAGGCACTAGAACGGAATTCTTTCCCTTAATCAAGTACGGTTTTCTCAGCGCACCAACTGCAATGTTATTTTCGATCGTGTTGTAGTTGTCTCCGGGCGATCGCTCCCGCACGCTATAACTAGCACGAATATCTAACGCACTTTCAATATCATTGTTGCGAATGGTGTTGTACGTTGAGTAGTTAATGCCGTCGTCATACAGTTCAATTTCACTGTATCCGGCATTCTTAGATTGAGAATTGCTGAACACCAGGTTGTTAGAAACAGTATTTCCAGAAGACGCTAAAAGTGCAACACCATATCGTCCATTCCGTTCAATCACGTTGCTGTCAATTCGGTTTCCACCTTCTCCATCAACATAAATTCCATTTGCTTTGTTTAAAGCAATCTGATTGTTTAGAATCGATAAATTACGGCTACCCGTTTGAATCGTGATGCCATTGCTGCCATTGCCGATCGCGACATTGTTTTTGATCGTGGTATTGGTTGCTTCGGTAACAACGTTGAATCCATGACGATGGTTGTTAACCGTAATATTGTTTTCAACCAGCGAATCCACAACTTTATCCAGAGTGATACCGTCTTTCCCTGCATTCTCAACAATGTTGTTGCGAATCGTGATGTTGGTGCTGGGTGTCCCGTTAATGGAATTTTCGTGGGGATCAAATCCATAAGACGATGTGTTGCGAACGTAGATATTTTCAAAGGAACTGTTCGCATAAACGCCGTAAATACCATACTTGTTCTTATCGCTGCTCTGACGATCTTTATTACCGTCAATTTGCAGATCGGCAATGCGTGTGTTGTACGCTTCTACATCTGAGCTTTTGTTGGTTGGTCCCTGCGTTCGGATGATTCCAGCATCGTCTAAATTCGCATTGTCTTCCAAACGAAGCTTCGTGCGCCATCCCGATCCTTTTAAGGTGACATTGCTTCTTAATAAGATGTTGTTTGAGATGTTAAATACTCCGGGCAACAGCACAACGGTTCCCTTTCCGGTGGCATAAGCTTCAGCGATCGCCTTGTTAATAATCAGGTGATCATTCACGCCTGTAGCGCGATAGGTTGCCTGTGCAGCGCTGATGGGATCGGTATCACTGGCGGCAATGACAATCGTGCTATCCACTCCGGCGGGTGGATTAACAGGCGTAATGCGTGACACTTGCGCGACATATGTATTGACCTGCACCGGATCGCTAGCCGGATTTCCGGCTGCATCATAGCGTCGTTCATACGTGCGATAGCTTGCGCCTGTTGGGTCAGCCGAATGCCAGACTACCGCGTAGCCGCCGTTATTCAAGGCTGTGATCGCGGCTTTGCCTTTATCCTGTGTGGCAAAGGTGTTGACTTGCACCTCATTACCGACAGGCTGACCATTGGCTCCATACTGACGGGCAAACACGCCATAATCTCCCCCAAACGTGGATTGCGATCGCCAGGTGACCACAAATCCGCCATTGCTTAATTCTGTGATCTGGGGAGTAATTTGCTCTCCAGCCGTTTGGGAGTTCACCACAAATTCATCACCAACTGGAGTACCAGTGGCACTAAACCGCTTGGCGATAATGCCATAGTTATCCCCATCCTGACCATAGGATGTCCAGGTTGCGACAAATCCACCATCGTTTAAGGGCGCAACAGCAGGACGATTTTGCGAGGTGGTGCCATAGGTGTTAATGCGAAATTCGCTGCCCAGTGGAACGCCATCAGCGTTATAGGTTTGTCCGTAAATGCCATACTCACTGCCATCCTGAAGCTCTGATTGCCAGGTGATGACAAAGCCTCCCGTCTTCAGGGTTGTGATGGCAGGTTTGTTCTGGTTGCCTTGCGTAAAAGTGTTGACCTTAAATTCACTGCCAATGGGAGTCCCATCAGCGCGAAACTGGCGGGCGAATACACCATAACCATCGCCTTCTGATGGTACATCTTGCTGGGCAGATTCCCAGGTAATCACAAAGTTGCCGTTGGGAAGAATGGCGATCGCTGAATTTTGCTGCCAGTTTGCAACAACGGTGTTGACCTTAAATTCACTGCCAATCGGATTACCAGCCGCATCATAGCGACGGGCAAAGACATCATTCTCGGTGCCGCCAAAGTCGCGCGATTGCCAGGTGACAATGAAACTGCCGTCTGCCGCTGTGGCGATCGCGGGTGTGTCTTGCGTGTCTTTTGTGGTGACGTTGATTTGGAACTCTGGGCCAACAGCCGCGCCATTCGCGTTAAAGCGTTGAGCAAAGATACCCCAGTCCATCCCATCTTGATATTCCGATTGCCAAGTTGCGATAAACCCTCCGTCGGGTAGCGCAGCAACGGCTGGGTTGGGCTGTTTGTCTTGAGGACGGGTATTGATTGCAAAATCTGCCATATTCTATTTGCTCCGGATGTGGAAAAGGTTACGCAGGCTGGCCTATCAGCCGCCTGACTGTAATGGGTTCATACAAGAGTCCAAAAGCCGTTCTACACACACATTTTGTTGAGCACCGAGGTTTTAGACACCGGGTGTCTCAAAGACACCCGGTGGTCTGGGCCAGCTAGTTAACCAACCGTGCCTCCAGAGGTTCCTGGGTTGGTGATGCTCCTCTGACGTTGGTGTTGATGGTGTCCATTAAGACCACTTCTTCCCCACGGGGATAGCCGTCTACGGTGACGTATTCCACCACCACATCTTTGGTTCGCTCCAATACCACGCCTCGACCTTGTCCACGCTCTAATCGCAGGTTTTTTAGTGAAGATTGAGCTACGTCATTCAGCAAGATGCCATCACGGGTTGCGGAAGCTTGGGTTGAGGGATTAGAACGTAAGGTAAATCCTCTGAGATGCACATCCTGAAGTGGAGAGGACGCCGTTTTAGACGATGGGGCGATCGCCAAAATAGCTTTAGTATCAGCCTGATGATCAAACTGCGCGGTGAATACAGTGCGATCGATGCCTTGACCCGCCAGTGAGACCTGTCCACGGTGAATGGTAAGGGGTTTCGCCAACATCAGTTCGCCAATCGGCAGGTTAATCTGCACCATGCCTTTTGTTTGATGTAAGCCATCAATTAACGCTTGCAGAGGGGCCGCATCATCCTTGTCATCCCCTGGTTTCACACCGTAGTTCGCGGCATCAACAAATTGAATGGTGGGTGCTGTATATTGCTGGCTTTTCCAGAGTGCGACAGCATCGTGAACCGGACTGAGAGCACCCAGTACCCAGAACAAGACCACACCGAAACAAAAGACTTGAGTCGCCAGCAAAAACTTGGATGTGGCTTGAGCCAATTGCACCGATCGCGCATTACCACTGGCGGAGAGTTTGCGATCGCCTCGATTAAACCAGCGCTGTTGGGCCAGGTTCATCAACGTCCAGATCTTGATTCCGGCAGATGCCCATTGAGACAGCAGCAAGAGCGGAATGTGAACAGGCTTTAAGCGAGATTCACGATTCCAAAAGATCAACGTGAGTGTAATCGATCGACTGAATAATAACCAGGACAACAGGACACCAACCACTCGCCATTCTCTGGCTAACAGCGCAACGAGTAGAAAACCTGGTGAAATCAAACAGGTCCACATGCTCAAGCGCTGATCGAGTAAGCACAGCCAGACAAACAATCCGGTGCGTCTGGGGCCGAGAGCTAGCGCCCGATTGCCGTTTCGCAACATGTTGCCAAACCAGCGTCGCATGTTTTGATACATGCGTTGGAATAACGATCCTGAAACTGTTTCAATTGAATAAACGATCGCATCTGGAATGTAGAGCAAATCGTAATTGCGGTGGCGCAATAGCCAATACCAGGTGGTTTTGTCGTCGCCGGATAAGAACTTAAATTGTCCCCACAGCCAGTCGTTGAGCATGTCGGTTTCGAGCTGATTCGCAAAGTCGGGATGCAGCGCAGCTTCTCCCCGAAAGAGCGAAAATCGTCCCGTTAAACACAGCACCTTTCTCGACAGTGAAACCGAGCACATCTGGTAGTGACGTTGCGAAAACCGCAAGTGAAACCATTCGGAAAAGATGTAAGACCCAGATACGACGGGCACTTCATCCGTTGTGAGTGCGCCCAACTTGGGGAACAGTACAAAGAAGGGTAAGCAGCGGCGCAGGGTGCCGGGAGCCATGACTGAATCCCCATCCATCAGAGCCACGATGGTATCGTGGGATAAGCCAAGGGTGGCAATCTTGCGCAAGCCATCCGCCAGTGCTTGACGTTTGCCTTGCCCCGGATCGGGCACGTGATGTACCTGCACATGGGCTAATTCGGGATCAGCCAATTGCAGCGCTTTGACAATGGCCGCGTCTTCCTCTGGCCCACTGCTGACGGTGACGAGCGTGATAGGACGGTTAAAGGTCTTGGCTTCTTCTGCAACGGCGCGAAAGACCTGCTTTGTCACCCAGGATTTTTCCTTGTAGGTCGGCACCAGCAGACAAATCGGAGGCAATTGCTCAACCGGAATCGCATTGGCTCGCTTGCGCCAGCGTTTAAACACGATATTCTGATAAATCCAGGAGCGACAGAGGTGCAAGCCCAGCCACAGCCATCGCCAGATGCCAATCACACCCAGCGTAATCACACCAGACCAGCCCAAGACCGCTAGCCGTGCGGGATCGCGCAGGGAACACAGCGCAAATAGCCCAAACGCGGCCAGCAGCCATACCAGGATCTGATTCAAATTAAGAATCAGCCGTTGCCAAACATTCGAGACAACAGATTGAGTCATGACGAGTGATCTCGGTAAAGGGGCTTCACTTCTGCGCGGCGCGGGCGTAGTCATCCTGAAGGCGAACGATGTCGTCTTCTCCGAGATACTCGCCGTTTTGCACTTCGATAATCACCAGTGGCAAAATGCCAGGATTTTCTAAGCGATGGTTGGTGCAAGCGGGCACGTAGGTAGATTGATTCGCCGAAAGCAGATTGATCGCGTCGCCGCAATAGACCCGTGCTGTACCGGATACCACGATCCAATGTTCGCTGCGGTGGTGGTGCATTTGGAAACTGAGACGGTGCCCCGGCTTCACTTCAATGCGCTTGATTTTGTAGCCCCGGCCTTCTTCTAAAACGGTGAATGATCCCCAGGGACGAATTTCTGTGGCGGCTACGCCTTGGGGGATGGCAGTGGGAACGGGAGCGATCGCAATGGGGGCAAGAGATTTCGCTTGAGACATGGGGCCTCCTTAGAGTCTTATAAAGGTGAGGATTAAAAGGCAGCACTACCCGCTGGGGGGCATCCTTAAGGATTGTGGATAGTGCTGCACACGACTGGAGAAATACGTTAGACTCTAAACTCTGGAATCTAGAGTCCAACTACTGGACACCGGACCTATGATTCTGGACACTGAGCTTCAGGCTTTGGATGCTGGGTTCTGGACTTTACACCAGCTTTCTGGGGTCTGGAGTTTTCTTTATGGGAAGAATGCGATCGCCACAGTTGGAGTAACCAAATCGATACCATAGTGTTCTCCTAAGCCGCTTTGACGGGCGTTTGCAGAACTTCTACCTTGCGAGGAAGCTGCGTTTGCCAGGTCATCAAATCGAGGATGGGTTTGGGAATATCCAGCGATTCCAGAGCAGCGGTGAATTCTGGACGATGCTGGCTCAGGACAACAGCTTCCGTTTCCCGCAGGGCTTTATCCAAATCGGGTTCAAAGATTTGATAAATCTGGGGTAGCTGACGCTCCAGATAATCGCGGTTGCTGCCCAGCATGTTATACAGGTCAACATCGGCATCATGCACCACGATCTTGATGCCATCCTGCCAGAGCTGGTTGATCAGGTTGATCACGGGGCTTTCGCGCAGGTCATCGGTTCCGGCCTTAAAGCTGAGTCCGAGAATCGCCACACTGCGAACACCCAGATCATGCACCTTCAGCCGAGCGGTATCGATGTGCACCTGGTTGCTGGGCAGAATGGATTCCATAATCGGCATTTTTTCGCCCAGGCGGGACGCGTTAAACACAATCGATCGCAGATCCTTCGGCAGACAGGAACCGCCAAACGCAAAGCCCGGTTTGAGGTATTTGGGCGAGATATTGAGTTTGGTATCTGCGCACAGCAGACTCATGATCGTGTGGCTGTCTACGTTGATGGAATCGCACAGGCGACCAATTTCGTTGGCAAAGCCGACTTTCAGCGCGTGGAAGGCGTTGTTTACAACTTTCAGGACTTCCGCATCTTCTAGCGCAATCCGATGCAGGGGTGCATCAATGCCGTCATACAGAGTTTCCACCATATCACCAGAGCGGGTGTCATACTCACCAATCACGGTCAGCGGTGGATGATAGAAGTCGCGGACAGCGGTGGTTTCCCGCAGAAATTCGGGGTTCATCGCCAAGCCGAAATCGTCGCCGACGCGCTTCTGTGAATACTCTTCCAGAATGGGCAGCACCTTGTTGCGAGTGATCCCCGAAAACACTGTGCTGCGCATCACTACGACATGATAGCGATCGCTATTCTTGAGACCACGTCCCAGATCGCGTGCCACGCTGTAGATGTAGTTGAGCACTGGGCTACCATCGGGTGCGCTGGGCGTTCCGACGCAAATCAGCGACATATCAGCCCAGGGCACGTAGTCAACACCATTCGTAACCGCCTTCAGTTTGCCGCTATCCAATCCCTGACGAATCAAATCATCAAGATCAGGTTCTTTGATGGGGCTGTACCCTGAATTAAATTTTTC
>DATNPS010000563.1:0-16551 GCA_036703095.1 Crinalium sp.
CGCTGCCCAAACCCGCTTGTTGAGAAAGGTGCAAGATTTAAGTTAATGTTCTAAAATCCAAATTACCGTGAATTCGATAATGAGAATGGAGAGTAGGGAACTCGAATCCCTGACCTCTGCGGTGCGATCGCAGCGCTCTACCAACTGAGCTAACTCCCCGGATAGTGTGAATATTCTAGCAGAAAATGTTTTGTTTCTTCTGCATAGAGCGCATTACGAAGCCGCTAGTTGATAGCGTTTGCCAGCAAATACGTCCTTAATGCGATCGAGTTCCAATTCCGACAGAAAATCGACCGTCCAGTTCGATCGCCGCTGCATCATGTGGAAGGGATAGGTATTGGCAACACCAACGACCTGCATTCCGGCTTGTTTAGCGGCTTGTAGGCCAGGGAAGGTATCTTCGATGGCCAGACACTCCTGCGGTTGAAGATTCAAGTCAGGAAATTGTTGGTTCAGGCGTTTTACGGCAAGGAGATAGCCTTCCGGATCAGGTTTGCTGCGGGTAATGTCGTCAGCAGACACAATGGTTGAAAAGTGCTGAGCCAGTTTAGCTCGTTCCAGAACAAGGTCAATTTCGGCCCGTACAGCACCGCTCACTACTGCCATTTTGATCTGGGCCGATCGCACCTGAAAAATAAAATCGGCTAACCCAGGGTAGATCGGCAGTTTTTCAATTTCAGCAAGCTGTTGCTGATAAGCACGCGATTTGCGAGCGACTAATTCATCCAAATGTTTGTCAGTCACGACCCGCCCACGATTAGTCAACAGATCATTCAGGCAGGCGCGATCGCTCCGTCCTAGGCAAATCTGCCAGTATTCTTCGGGCTTGGGCCGCAGGTTTTCTTCAATTAGAAGCTGGTCGATTAACCGCTGATGCAACGGTTCATCGTTAATAATGACGCCATTAAAGTCAAACAAAACTGCCTTGAGCATACGTTACCCCAGTGCCCATCGTTCCTCACCTACCGCTTCATATCTTACCCACTCTAGCGATCGCCCCGGAAGCGGTTTCACACCGCGTGTAATTTGGTGCAGTCCCCAAACGCTATCGGTCTGAACGGCCTCGAATCCAGCCGCCCCCATCCAGGCATCCACGCTGCCCGCCGCGTAGTCTTTGACGTAGGGTTCCTCAAAAATCTCAGTTATCCAATCGTTGTGACGCAGGACAAACTGGTTGCCATCCAAAATTAACATCTGTCCACCCGCCGTTAGCAGCCGGAAGGCTTCTCGTAGGATTTGTACCGTAATATCGGGAGGCGTTTCATGAAACAAAAGGGACGCGGTGATCAGGTCAAAACTGCCGTCTGGTAGTTTGGTATGTTCTGCGTTGGCGTGACGAAATTGAATGTTCAGGCCAGCTTTACGGGCTTTATCATCGGCCACAATCAGCATATATGGAGAGAGGTCTAGCCCAATCACGTCCGCCGCAGGAAAGGCACGTTTTAACATCAACGTCGTGGAACCTGTGCCGCAGCCTAAATCCAGAATTCGACGGGGTTGAGTTTGAATTCGGTCAATCAACTCCTGGCGCACCCAGGTCTCATTGGGTGGAATTACGTACTGCGTGATGGGATCGTATGAAATAGCGGCATTCACGTTGAGATAGCCCTTCTCAATACCGTGAAAGTTTTGCGTGGCGTAATAGTCGGGGTAAACCAGAGTGGAATCTTGCAGGCGATCGCGCTCTGCGTCCCAATCAATGCTTTTGTAGTATTGCAGCACCTTATCTCGGTCAATTAGAAAGTGCTGAAAGATAGGAGCTAAAAACCGCTCAAATAAAGTATCCTTCCGAACTGCCATAACCTCATACCCGGATTGACAATGGCCTACCTTTTACAAAGTGTAATCAGTTCTTTAATCGATGAGGAAAAATTATTGGGGGAAGGGAGGGGCAGGAGTCAGGAGTCAGGAGGCAGGAGGCAGGAGCAAGGAGGCAGTATTGTGGGGTGGGCAGTGCCCACCGCTCTTAGGGGAAGTGCCATTTGATTTTGAACAGGCATGACCCACCCTATCTGAAAGCTTGTTTTGGAGAGGTCATCAATTCTCGTTTTGAAACTCATTGCGGGTTTTGCTCGCCCGTCGGACGCGCAAAACTCGCAATAAGGGCAGCGTTGCGCTGCCCTTATTGCATACTGAGAATTGCTGTGGAGAGGTTGTCATTTACCTTTTAATTGTAGTATTAATGTAGTATGCGCCTGTTTAATTTACAGCCGTAGACAGCCCTAGTAAGACAGGGTGCAGGGTTTTCATCCCTGGCTGGGGCTTCGCCCCCAAACCCCCTTGGTTTTTCAATGAAATGCAAAAAGGAGGATCTATGTCTGAGTCGGTTTCAACTCTCACCCCAACGCTTCAACCTTTACAGAGGTTGCAGAGGAACTGATTCAGAGATCCGTCTGGAACGCTGACTAATCTTCCTCTGTGAACCTCTCTCAAACCTGAGAGTCACATTGAGGAATTCCCATGAAATTGCATACCTTGGGCTGGAATGAATTTTTTGCCCAATCGTTTGAGCGTGATCGCCATCCCAATAACACCGTCGGTCGGGTTGCGCTGGAGCATCGCGGTGCCTATACCCTCTATACCGAACAGGGAGAGCTAACGGGCGAAGTTTCAGGCAAATTGCGCCATCAAGCCACAGGGCTGGATCATTTTCCCGCCGTGGGTGATTGGGTGGTGCTTGAGGTCAGAACGGGCGATCGCCGCGCCACCATTCACCGGATTTTGCCGAGAAAAAGCAAATTCTCGCGTCAGGTGGCGGGTGGCAAAACCGAGGAACAGGTCGTCGCAGCTAATGTCGATACCGTGTTTCTGGTGTCGGGTCTGGATCACGACTTCAACCCCAGACGCATCGAGCGCTATTTGCTGCTGACCTGGGAGAGTGGTGCTAATCCAGTCGTGGTGCTGAACAAGGCCGATGTGCGTGATGACCTAGAGGATTGTATCGCTGAAGTGGAGGCGATCGCCCCCGGTGTACCGATCATTGCTCTCAGTGCACTGCATCATCAGGGATTCGACCTGCTCAAAACCTACCTGAAACCGGGTGATACGGTTGCCTTGCTCGGCTCATCTGGAGTTGGCAAATCAACCATCACCAATGCCCTGATGGGTTCCGATCGTCAGGCCGTACAATCGGTTCGCACCAGTGACAGTCACGGCAGACATACCACCACCCACCGCGAACTGCTGCTGCTCCCCTCCGGTGGCCTGATTATGGATACTCCCGGTATGCGGGAAATCCAGATCTGGGCTGGGGAAGACAGTTTGCAAGACACCTTTGCCGACATTGAGGCGATCGCTGAACAATGCCGTTTCCGCGATTGTCGTCATACCACCGAACCGGGGTGCGCCATCCAGCAAGCGCTGAACGATGGCCGTTTGGATCACCACCGCTTAGCCAACTATCAAAAGCTCCAAAAAGAAGTCGCTTACCTGGCCAGACGCCAAGATCAGCGATCGCAACTCGCCGAAAAAGAACGCTGGAAACAAATCCACAAAGCCCTGCGCAAGGGACGGAGGGGTTAGGTGTTGGATGTTAGGTAGGGAGATAGAGGAGGTAGGGAAGGTGGGGAAGGTAGGGAAGATGAGACAGTAACAGCAATCTTCCTATCTCCCCCATCCTCCCTATCCTCCCCATCTCCCCCATCCTCCCCATCTCCCCCATCCTCCCCATCCCCTCACCCTCACACCCCATCCCCCACCCCAACACCCAACACCAAAAATGCCCTACGAACCCTTAAACCTCAAAACTTCCGCGCCCATCCTTTCATGGGCCAATCACGACCTGGGATATGAAGAAACCCAGATGGCTAAAAATGTGGCTTCGCTGCCGTTTGTGTTTAAGCATGTGGCACTCATGCCCAACGTGCATCTCGGCAAAGGTGCGCTGGTCGGCTCGGTTGTCGCCACCAAAGATGCGATCGTTCCGGCTGCGGTCGGCGTTGATATCGGCTGCGGCATGTGTGCCGTTCAAACGCCATACGCAGCGGATCAACTGGAGGGCAAGCTCAAGCAAATCCGGCTGGATATTGAAGCCGCTATTCCAGTTGGATTTAACGACAACAAAAACGTGGACAAAACTGTTACCAACTGGCAAGGCTGGCGACAGTTTAAGGATTTGCATCCCGGTGTGCAAAAGCTGGAATCGAAAGCGATGAAACAGATGGGATCGCTCGGTGGCGGCAACCACTTCATCGAAGTGTGTGTCGATACGGAGAATCAGGTCTGGCTGATGCTACACTCCGGTTCTCGCAATATCGGTAATATGCTGGCCCAGCGTCACATCGAAACCGCACGGGAACTGGCCCGCTTAGCCAACACCCCTCTGCCGGATAAGGATCTGGCTTATTTTGTCAAAGGCACGCCCGAATTCGCGGCGTATTGGCGCGACTTGCAGTGGACGCAAAACTACGCTCGCGTTAACCGGGATGTGATGATGACCCGCTTTCAGCGCATTGTGGAACGGCATCTGGCAGGCGGCAAGCCGATGAAGCCCTTGCTGCAAGTCAACTGCCACCATAACTATGCGGAACAGGAAGTCCACTTTGGCGAAGAGGTCTATGTGACTCGCAAGGGTGCCGTGCGAGCGCAGGCTGAAGATTACGGCATTATCCCCGGCTCGATGGGCACCAAGTCGTTCATTGTGAAAGGCAAGGGCAATGCCCATAGCTATTGCTCGTGCAGTCACGGGGCAGGCCGCCTGATGTCTCGCAATAAGGCCAAAAATACCTTCACGCTGGATGATCTGGTTCGCCAGACCAAAGGCGTGGAGTGCCGCAAGGATGAAGGCATTATTGATGAGATTCCCGGTGCCTACAAGCCGATTGACGAAGTGATGGCTCAGCAAGCTGACCTGGTCGAAGTGGTAGCGACGCTGAAGCAGGTCGTTTGTGTGAAAGGGTAATGGGAGGTAGGGCTTAGGAGTCAGGAGTGAGAAGTCAGAAGCAAGATACTCCTGACTCCCGGTTCCTAACTCCTGGCTTCTACCTAAGGAACGTAAATTCAATAAAACCAAAACTTAATTTTTGAAAGCGCGGCTGAGCCGCGCTTTCAAAAATTAAGTTTTGGTTTTAATTAATCCGTGATCCTAATCGTTTGCAAAAAATCGATGAAGCTGGAGCAAACCATAGGGACGGGGCGATCGCTTAGGGAATACTAATCTTTCATAGGGTGCGACTGCAAAGCCATGAGCAAGCACTGGCTCTCTGCTCTAGTAGAAGTTCACAGTTCTTAGCAAAAATTGTTGAATGAAAAGTTTAGATTTTTTTACAGAAAGACGGGACAATAGCAGGATGCATTTTTGCGCCATTGTTATCCAGAACCCTATAGAAAGCAATTTTTTGACCTGTAGTGCCATCTTCTGCAACGAATAACTGAGTATGATGCGTTTAATGAGGTCAGGCATTACGTTGAGTCAAGTCTCTCGACAGGCCATTTTTTATGCCGTTCCCTGTGCGTTAGCCACGCTGCCGATGGCTCCGGGGCTGGCTCAGGTTCAGCCTGAAGCTCCACAAGCTTTTTCGCCAGGGCTATTGCAGACGATCGCCCTCCCCGATGGGCAGCAGTTGTCCTATGTGGAATATCAGCAGCAGATCCAGTCGTTGCAGCAAAGTGTGAGCCTTCCCGAAACGGGCGATCGCTTTGAGCGGGCTACTGCACTCCAGAGTTTGAGCGATCTGTATCGCGTCGGCAGGCGATTTGAAGAAGCGCTGGAGGTCGGGCAGCAGGCGATTTCTCTAGCGCACAGCATTGGCGATCGCTACCGTGAGGCGGTTGCCCTGCGGACAGTAGGAGCCGTTTATGCGGCTGAGGGGCAGTATCGCAAAGCGCTGGAGCAATACGATAAAAGCTTATCGGCGGCCCAAGAGACGCACGACCGGGATTTGCAGCTTGCCCTTCAGGGCGATCGCATTGGGGTTTACACGTCGTTAGGCCAGATGGATGAAGCCGATCGGCTGCGCCAGTGGGTGAGTCGGCAATCTCAGGCTGAAGGGTATGTGCTGCAAGCCTTTCAACTCGGCACGCTGGGTATTGAGGAGCAGTCTCAGCAGTCGCGAGCGCTGATTCAACAAGCGTTGTCCATTTACCGAATGCCTGCCAACGAGCGAGAAGAACGCCGTTTTCAGCAGGATGGCGAGGCGAATGCCCTGAATGTGCTCTCTGAGGTGTATCGTGCCTCTGGTCAGTATCAGTCCATGTTAGAAGCAGCCCAGAGAACCCAGTCAGTTGCTCATGATGTGGGCGATCGCCAGACGGAAGCCAATGCGCTTGGACGGCAGGGAGACGCTTATCTGGGGCTGCGGCAATATCAGAAGGCGGTTGAGCTGTATCGTCAAAGTTTTGCGATCGCGGATCAAATTCATGATCCCGGCATTCGATATAGCTTTTTACCCGGCATTTTGGACGCCTATTCGGGATTGGGGCAAACTCAACAGGCCGAAAGCCTGAGACGGCAGTATTTGAGCAATGTGCCTTCACCCAATCCATCAGAACTGTCTACGATGGCCACACAACCAGCGGGACTCCGCTAAACCACACCTGAAAGCGCATACTTCCTGATGTAAAACGTATTAAGGATCGTGGATTTAATAAAACCCAAAACTTAATTTTTGCAAGCGCGGCTGAGCTGCGCTCCCAAAAATTAAAAATTCGGTTTTATAGCTGTAGCCATGTTGGTTAGGACATTGAAATCCAAAGGGGGTATGGGGGCTTCGCCCCCAGCCAGGGGTTTCACCCCTGCACCCCGTCCTAATCTGGATGGCTACGGCTATAATTTGTTCGCGATCCTGAGACGGTATCTCTTGATGCGTTTTGAGGCAGCAGTATGCAGATGTTTGCGCTTGAGATCGCTGCACTCCAACAGGCAATTGTAGCTGTAGCCACGTTGGTTAGGACAACGAAAACCAAAGGGGGTGTAGGGGCTTCGTCCCCAGCCAGGGGTTCCACCCCTGCACCCCGTCCTAATCCAGACGGCTATGGCTACAACCGAATTCAGCAGCGTCGGAGGTGGCGTTCCATCGGGTTGTTTGGGCTGGCATTGGTTAGCGCTATTATCCTGAATCTGCCGCTACACGCTGCACCAGGATTGGCCCAAAGTCCGGCATCTGAAGCGAGCCGATTAACGCAGCAAGCGATTCAGCTTTATCAGCAGTATCAGTATGACGCGGCGCTGAATGCTTTTCAGCAGGTGTTGCAGATCGTCCGGCAAACGGGCGATCGCGCCGGAGAAGCGGCCACCCTGACGAACATCGGACAGATTTACATCAGCGTACAGCAGTATCCGCAGGCGTTGGACACCTACGAGCAGGCATTAGCGATCGCGCAATCCTTGAGCGATCGCCAGCGCGAAGGGGAAATTCGCAACAACATTGGCGACGTGTATAGCAATCAGGAGCAGTACACTCAAGCGCTGCAATTTTATCAGCAGGCATTGACGATTCGGCAGGAGTTGGGCGATCGCGCCGGAGAGCAAATTACGCTCAACAACATCGGTTTTGTTCACAGTCGTCAGTCCAACTATCCGCAGGCGTTGCAGTACTACCAGCAGGCATTGGCGATCGCAAAGGCATCTGGCGATCGGGCGGGAGAGGGCGTCATTCTCAACAACATTGGCCGCATGTATACGGTTCAGGGCCAGTATTCTCAAGCGTTAGAAACATATCAGCAATCGCTAGCGATTCGGCAGGGATCGGGCGATCGCGCTGGAGAAGCCACCCTGCTCAACAACATCGGCTCCATTTACGACACGTTGGGACAGTATCCGCCAGCGCTGGAGTATTACAATCGAGCGATCGAACTCTTGCGAGAGGTGGGCAACCGCAGCGGCGAGGCGAAAACGCTGAACAATATTGGGCTGATTTACAACAGGCTGGGCCAGGATGAGCAGGCGTTAGCGTTTTATCAACAGTCCTTGCAGTTGCGGCAGGCATTGGGCGATCGCGCCGGAGAAGGAGCCAGCCTGAATAACATCGGCAGCATCTACAGCCATCAGGAACGCTATCCGGAAGCGCTGGAGGTCTATCAGCAGGCGTTGACCATCAGCCAGGACTTGAATGACCGCAGTTCCACAGGCACGATTTTGGGCAATCTTGGCGTGATCTATGACCGTCTGGGGCAGATCGATCAGGCATTGGAGCACTACAAGCAGGCGTTGACGATATTGCGAGACTTGGGCGATCGCAACGGACAGGCCACTACGTTGGGCAATTTGGCGTTGCTGCTGTCGAAACAAAATCAGCCAGAGTTGGCGATCGCGTTTTACAAACAGTCCGTTAATCTGACAGAGGCGATTCGTCAGGACATCCGAACCCTGCCACCGGAATTGCAGCAATCCTATACGGCGACAGTGTCGGAGAACTATCGACGGTTAGGGGATTTGCTGCTGCAACAGGATCGAGTACTGGAAGCGCAGCAGGTTTTAGATTTGCTCAAAGTGCAGGAATTAGAAGATTACCTTCAGGATGTCCAAGGCAATTCGCAAACGGCAGCGGGACTAGAATACTGGCCGCCAGAGCAGCAGATGATTACACTATTTGAGCGATCGCCCGACCAGTCGTTTGCTGACTTTCTCGCCAGTTCAGACGTAGCTGCCCAAATTGAGCAAATGCAGCGCATCGCGCAGGGGCAAAACGTCAATCCCAACCAACTGATTCAGCTACAGAACAGTCTGAAATCCCTACCCAATGCGGTTCTCTTCTACCCGCTCGTGCTGCCTGATCGGCTAGAGTTAGTATTAGTGACGCCCAATTCGCCTCCCATCCGGCGGACGGTTCCTATCCCTGAAGCTCAGTTTAATCAGGCGATCGCGCAGTTTCGTGCCCAAATCACCAACCGCCAACTGCTGTACAGTCCAGCCGCTCAACAACTGTATCGCTGGCTGATTCAACCAATTGAACCGGAATTGCAGCAGGCGGGTGCAGAAACGATTCTCTATGCCGCCGATGGTCAGTTGCACTACGTGCCACTCGGTGCGCTGTACGACGGTGAGAAGTGGCTGATTCAGCGATTTCGGATTAACTACATCACGGCGGCTTCGCTGACCGATTTTGGTGTAGATAGACAGACGGATACACGAGTCTTAGCGGCTGCTTTTAGCGATACGGCTCAGGTTTATCAATTTCAGGTGGGCGATCGCCAATTTAGCTTTTCGGGCTTGCCCGCCGCTGGTGTCGAGGTGCAAAACATCGCGTCTGAAATTCCCGCCACCACGGAATTGCTGAACCAAAACTTTAGCCTCGCTGCCGTTTCATCTCGCTTAGACAACTACACCATCATCCATCTCGCCACCCATGCCGAGTTTGTCTCTGGACAGCCGGAAGATTCCTTTATCGTGTTTGGCAATGGCGATCGCGCTACCCTCCGCGATGTCGCCACCTGGCACCTGCCGCATGTGGATCTGGTCGTGCTGAGTGCCTGCAAAACAGCCGTGGGGGAGGAATTGGGTAACGGCGAAGAAATTCTCGGCTTTGGCTATCAAATTCAACGGACGGGAGCACGCGCAGCGATCGCCTCACTCTGGTCGGTGGATGATGGCGGGACGCAAATGCTGATGACCGCTTTCTACAAGGCGTTGCAGCGCGGCAATATCAGCAAAGCCGAAGCGCTGCGTCAGGCTCAGATGGCGTTAATTACGGATGACTATACAAATCTGGGATTGGATCAGAGCGCACTCCTCAGCAATCACCAAATCTTTAGTCGCCCGTACTACTGGGCACCCTTTATTCTGATCGGCAACGGCTTGTAAAGCCCCGTTCAAGGTGCAATTCGATTGCGCCATTTCAGCCGCGTGTCGTGCGGGGCAACTTTTTGCGCATTCGTTGAATCCACGTCGTTCAAACCCCTGCAAATCCCTTGGCAGACAGCGAAACTTCTTGCCAGGAGGGCGGGCGGTAGTCGCGGTTCACCGCCTGGTCTACATACCCCACCAGATCGGGCAATGCTTCACTGCGAATTTCCCGACTTAGGAACTGTTGCAGCTTGCTGTCCCAACCGCTGGGATAATCGCGAATCACAGGATGTTTCACGAGAATTGGCTGACATTCGGCCTGATCGATGTCCACAATAATGTCGAGCTTAAGCGCAGCAAGCGATCGCACAAAGATTCCCGTTGCCGCCACATTAAAGCCATCGTTCAGCGCTTTCTGTTTCAGCACAATCACAAAATGCGCGCCGGATGGAATGTCGTAGGGAATCTGAGCGCGATTTTCGATCGGTTTAACTTCAACGTTGTATCCCTTGGTCAGTCCCGCTTCTAGCGTTAACCCGTCATATTCCTGATTGGGATGAGGAACGTAAATCGTAAACCAATGTGGTGTTAACCACGGAGTGGTCATCGGTTCGTTAGTTTCGTCCTGCTGCATGTGGTAGAGTTTGCGCAATTCCTGACCCACATAGCTTTCCTGATTGCACAAGTTGATCAGCGACATATTGATCACACATTGATCAAACTGCGTTGCACCTAAAATTCTCATGATGATTCACCTACACCAATGATTTGTAGTTCTTGACGCGATCGCCTGCTGCAACACCCAAAATTTTGGCCAGCCAGGGGGGAGGAGAGATAGCGATCGCCTGCTGCAATTCCTGAAGCACTTCTCTCGCCGCACCACCTTCTTCTTTTTTCATGGGATAGATGCCTGCCTGCACCACTTTCGCAGCGGCAGGGCCACCGATCGCAATGATGTAAACCATATGACAATCGCGAATTAAGCTAACGCGAAACGCATTGCGATCATCTGACAAATCGGCTTCCAGAGCAGAGCGAATATCCACCAATCGCATTTCAGTAGCAGACAGTTGATAAATCAAATAGCGCAAACAAGAACCAAAATGAGCGTCTAGTTGTTCTTGATGATTAGAAGCTACCGCAACTCGAATAGAACCGGGTAAATCACCATCCTGGTATGGCTCAATGGACGGCAGCTTGTTGGCCTCATCGGCTTCTCCCCACAAGATCCTGACCGCTTTTTTGAGGGCTGCAATATCTTCAGCATTAGCATCTTCACCCTCTTCTTCGCCATCCAGATCATAGGTTTGACCCAGCGCTGTTTTCAGTTTGGTAACGGTGATTTGATTCAATCCCTCTTCATCAATGTCATCGCCCAAATTGTTCTGCAAAATCTCAATCATTTCGAGGATAGAAACGCCCATTAATTCCCGCGTTGCCAGCGCAATCCTGAGGGCCACTTCATTCGAAATCCGCTGTTCACTCATGGCTAATCCTTGCTATCGGTACTCTTTAACGGACACATATCGGTTTTCCAATGGTTCATTGAGCCATTGCGTCAGGATTGCGATCGCCATCCCTCAAAATGCGACTCATACCACTATTAGCTGGGAACAACGAAGGCATGTCGTATTGACGCATACGAAACACCCCCACTCAGGCAATTTACTTTTGTAAATAAATATTGTGTTTATTGACTTTGATTTAATTTGAGTCCTTGTTCTCGTTACCAAGCTCCAGCTTGGTAATGACTTCTGGAAGCTACAGCTTCCAGTGTCATAAGAACCTGTTCAACATTGGCACAGAGCGATTGGAAGATTGATGGGTGATGCGATCGCAACGGAAAGATGGAACTTCCCACATTGCATTGCCAAGCTGGAACTTGGTAACGAGTGTAAAAGACGCATCATTCGAGTTCAAAGACACATTGTTCAACCCAAAAAACGCATTATTCGAGTTCAAAGAGGGATCATTCAGGCAAAAAGACGCATTGTTCGAGTTCAAAGACACATTGTTCAAGCAAAAAACCGCATTATTCGAACAAAAAGACGCATTGCTCGAGTTCAAAGAGGAATTATTCGAGTTCAAAGAGGGATCATTCGAGTTCAAAGAGTCAATGATTGAGGTTTGGGATGGAATGATGGAGTTCCATGTAGGAACGATCGCTTTCTGAGCGCAATCGACCGCCTTCTAACCGAGAACATTTGAGTCTTGAGAGGCAATAATGGCGATCGCAGTTGCAACACTGAATGTTTGAGTGCAAATCGACCATCTTTGTGGGTATCTGGAGGATGATTGGGTTAAAACTGAGTCAGTTACCCCTCCTTCTCTCCTATGACTGACCCTGCTACTCTGACGGCAACTGCGATCGCGACGCTGGCGTTTACCAAGTTTTTAGAAGGCAGCGCTGGTAAAGCGGCTGAGAAGTTTACTGAAGCTGCAATTGCCAAAATGGATGAACTGCGCCAGCAAATCTGGGCAAAATTGCGCGGCAGATCCAGAGTTGAAACGGTCAAGGCTGCGATCGAACAAACGGCAAAAGCCGATCAGGCACAGGTTAATCAGGTGGCGGCTTACTTGCAGGTAGCAATGGACGAAGATCCGCAGTTTGCCAAACACATTCAAGCGTTGGCACACGAAATTACGCTGATGCAGGTTGAAGACAACAGCAGCATGACCCAGATTAATTACGGTGGCACCAATTATCAAACCCAAATAGGTACGGACAATACGAATTTCTTTTCGATCGCTGAAATGCAAGCTCATCCAGCTCAGGTTTTAGAGCAGGCAGCCGTTGAACCCATCTTGCTAACCCAAGACACTGAACCTAGCTATGTGATCCTATCTATCCAAGGCTATCAACAACTGCTGGAACGGCTAGAAGCGCTAGAAAATGCTGCGCTGGGACAGCTTGCCGAAACCGCTTTGCAAACGTCTCACATGGTTGGCTCAGAGACATTTACTCGTGAACTGTATCGTTTGGCGTCGCTAGAGCCAAACCAGCCGTAGCATGGCAAAATTAGATGGTTTGGAAACCGTTCTCGATTTCCTCAAAGGCTTGCAACCTAAAATCGCTGCCCAGATTGCAAAAAAAGTCTTGGCGTTGAATGTCGATCCTTTGCCACCTGACACCAAAGCGCTGATTGGCTATCCAGGTTACTACCGAGTAGACAGCGGTGAATATCGCATTGTTATCGCTTTGATGCTGATGCAGATCTGGTAGAGGTCATTTTGGTTGGCAAGCGGAATGATGATAAGGTCTATAAGCAACTTCAGAGACGGTTGGGAGGGTAGTAGTGACGCGGCCTTACTCGTGATCCGCTTTTGGGCGATCGCCATCAATCAAATTTCCTAAATATTCCTGCACAAAGTCTTTAGCTGCTGCTGGGTTGATTTGATTCAACGCTTGGGTAATCTCTGCAATATTTTCAGCACTCGGATCAAGTCCATGAAACCAGCGCCCTACATTAGCACGACTGATGTTCATCGCCACAGCGAGCCGATTCTGGCTAATGTCATAGGTTTCAAGAACCTTCCTAAGTGCCTGACTTGCGCGTCCCATGCCCCCAATCGTGTCAGAGGATGATCGTTCAGTAAATGTCACACTTGTGGATACATCATGCTATGATTCGCGATGTCACACTTATGACGACATCAAATGGAGGTTGCTATGACCGAAGAGTTCCAGCGCGATCGCACGTTTGCCGCTTCTCTTGACGATCCGCTATCCGTCTACCATCCAGCCAACCGAGAACCTGTGCGGCTGATTGTAGTCAGTTCACGTCAAGGTGTCACCAGTATGATCCATACCCTGCACCTGCGCGGCGTTGCCACTGCCGATGAATGGAGTCCACTGCAACCGGAACCGATGACCGGAAAATGGATGAGCGTCGTTACAAAGTATGTCGGACTGTAATTTGTGCTGAGGAATAAAAGGTTATACCAGATGTAACCATCATTTCCTGTTCTGGACAACTAACGTATGCGTTTTCGGTTGTGCGATCGCCCCCTCCCCCGTCACAAGCAATGGATCTTCATTTCGGTGGCTACCGTGTATGTTTGGTTGGGTGGTTTTGTGTCTCTCCCCTGGTTCAGCATTGCGCTACCCGCCCTGGCGCGTCCAGCCCCCAGCCCAAACAGTGCCGCCGAAGCCAATCAACTGTTTCGAGATGCCAACCGACTGATTGATGTCGGCCAATATCGAGATGCCGTGGATCGATTACAGCAAGCATTGGCGATCGCGAGAACCGTTGGCATCCGACGGGCAGAAGCGGCCATTCTCAATAGCCTGGGACAGGCGTATAACGGGCTGGGCGAATATATTCAAGCCTTGGAGGTCTATCAGCAATCGCTGCCGATTACCAGAGAGATTAGCGATCGCGCGGCTGAGGGAACGGTGCTGACCAACATCGCGCAGATTTATGATCATCTGGGGCAATATTCCCGCTCCTTAGACATTTATCAGCAGGCGTTAGCGTTAGCGAATCAGACAGGCGATCGCACTGGAGTGGGAACGACTCTGGGAAATTTGGGCGTGACCTATGACAATTTGGGCCGCTATTCAGACGCGCTGGACGTTTATCAGCAGGCATTAGCGATTCATCGGGAGTTGGGAAATCGGGCCGAGGAAGGAGTCACGCTGAACAACATTGGTGCGGTGTATCGCAGGTTGGGTCAGTATCCGCAAGCGTTGGATTATTATCAACAGTCGGTTGCGATCAATCACCAATTGGGCAATCGTCCCAGAGTCAGCGGCGGATTGAACAACATCGGACAGGTTTATATTTATCTGGGGCAATACGACAAAGCGTTAGAGCTATTTCAGCAAGCGCTGGCCGTCAGTCGAGAACTGGGCGATCGCCGCGCCGAGGGTGTGATTCTCAACAACATGGGATTGGCCTACAGTGAAACCGACCCGAAGAAAGCGCTAGACGCCTTTCAGCAATCGCTGGTGATTCGACGAGAGTTGGGCGATCGCGCCGGAGAAGGAACGGTACTCAATAACATCGGCACCGCGTACAACGATTTAGCGCAATACAGTCAAGCCTTAGAGCTATTTCAACAATCGCTGGCGATTCGGCGGCAGGTGGGCAATCGCGCCGAAGAAGGAGCAACGTTAGGCAATATTGGCAAAACGTATGATCTGTTGGGTCAATATGCGAATGCAACGAATTTTTATCAGCAGTCGTTAGTGATTTTGAAAGAAGTGGGCGATCGCAGTGGAGAGATCGCAATTCTGGGCAACTTAGGCAATTCCTTAGCGCAGCAGAATCAGCCAGAACTGGCGATCGTTTTTTATAAACGCGCAATTAACTTAACTGAAGCACTCCGCCAGGAATTTCAAGTGTTGCCGCAGGATTTACAGCAATCCTATACAGAACGGATTAGCTACATTTATCGTCGTCTCGCAGATCTGCTGCTGAAACAAGATCGCGTTCTAGAAGCACAGCAAATTCTCGATTTACTAAAAGTACAGGAATTAGAAGATTATTTGCGCGATATTCGTGGCAACACTGAAACTGCTAAAGGTGTGATTTATCTGTCGGATGAGCAAGCGATTTTAGACTATTACGATCAGCATCAGAATCAAGATTTTAGAGCGTTTCTGAATAGCTCTGAAATTACTGCACGAGTCCAAAACTTAAAGCGTACTGCTAGTAGTCAAAGCCTAAATCCTGAGCAATTAGTAAAACTACAGGGCAATCTTCGGCAGTTGGATCAACCTGCGGCACTGCTATATCCCCTCGTGTTAGACGATCGCCTGGAACTGGTGCTGGTGTTACCCGATCGCCCCCCGATTCGACGAACGGTACCCGTTAAACGCGAACAGTTGAATGAGGCGATCGCCCAATTTCGCGACTCTCTGTTTGCCCGAACTCGCTCCAGTACCACCAGCGCTCAACAGCTTTATGACTGGCTGATTCGACCCGTTGAAGCCGAACTGACTCAAGCCAGAGTATCCACCATCATCTACGCCGCTGATGGTCAGTTGCGCTATCTTCCGCTAGCCGCGCTGTACGACGGCAATCAGTGGCTAATCCAACGATTCCGCGTAAATAACATCACAGCCGCATCGCTCACCACGTTTGGAACGCAACATACCGATCGCCTGCGTGTATTGGCGGGTGCCTTTACAGAAGGAGTTTATAGCTTCAAAGTCGGTGATCTAGACTTTAGCTTTTCTGGCTTGCCCTACGCCGGACAGGAGGTGTCGAACATTGCCGCCGAAGTGCCCGATACGACTGAATTGCTGAATCAACAGTTCAGCCCTGCGATCGCCATTCCTCAAATGAACCGCTACAACATCGTTCACCTGGCGACTCATGCAGAATTTGTTTCCGGTCAGCCCGAAAACTCGTTCATTCTGTTTGGCAATGGCGATCGCGTCACATTGCGAGATGTGGCCACCTGGCGCTTACCGAACGTCGATCTGGTCGTCTTAAGCGCCTGCAAAACCGCCGTGAGCGCCTTGAGCAATGGCGAAGAAATTCTCGGTTTTGGCTATCAGGTGCAGCGAACCGGAGCACGGGCAGCGATCGCGTCTCTCTGGTCGATCAACGACGACGGCACTCAGATGTTGATGACCGCCTTTTATGCCGCGTTGCGCCGAGGTAACGTCACCAAAGCAGAAGCCCTGCGTCAGGCGCAAATTGCGCTGATTACCGGAGATTATTCTGCGCTGGGATTACAACCGGATGTCATGCCCGATCAGCCGACTCGCTACAGTCGGCCTTACTATTGGGCACCGTTTATTTTGCTGGGTAATGGTCTGTAGGTTAACGTGAATTCGAGAATACGTGAGAAGTGACCTGCGCGACGCGCAGGTCACT
>DATNPS010000223.1:0-8514 GCA_036703095.1 Crinalium sp.
TTAGAAGCATTCAGCGCTTGAGTTTGGTCTTGAGCGCGCTTTCTGGCGGATTGCGAAATGCTTAAACTAGACGTATCACATTTTGCTGAAAGTCCGATTTAATACGCCGCCAGTTCTGCTCTGCTGCTAAAGGATAATCAAAGATAAGTAATTAGCGACATTAGCGTGCGAAAAGTGGTAAAAGATGATTTTAGCGACACTAACGTGCGACTCTCAATATTTAGGTCAAAAAGATGCCAAAAACGACACGATCGTGCGACGAGCGACATTTATTGTGCGACCGTACAGAAAGAAATGCACTTCGATAATTTTGCGACATTAACGTGCAAAAAGCTCTAAAATATGGTTTCAGCGACATGATCGCGCAAATTTGTATGATCTGTCAAAAAATAGGCAAAAAACGACATGATCGCGCAAATAGCGACATTTATCATGCAAATGTACAGCTTTATATTTAATCGATTTTCCTCAAAGGCGGCACCCAGATTCGAACTGGGGGATGGAGGTTTTGCAGACCTCTGCCTTACCACTTGGCTATGCCGCCACTATGCAAGAATCTTAATATACCAAATTTGGGGCAACACTGGAATAGACCTTCGGGAAATTGATGCAAATTCGTGAGTGTCTGGGGGGTCGCTTATGATAAGACCAAATCTCTCAATTCCTGGTTGACCCGGTTTTATGCATCAGTCTACGCCGCTAGTCGTGGCTCAGATCACCGATACACATCTGTTTGCCAATAAGGAGCATGAGTTTTTTGGCATGTCTACCCATGTCTCCTTAAAAGCCGTGCTAACCAAGCTTGGTCAGGTTCAGCCACGTCCTGATTTACTGCTGATGACCGGGGATCTATCACAAGACGAGACAAGTGAGTCTTATATCTGGCTGCGTGATTGGGTCGAGCTACTAGCAATTCCGGCAGGGTGGGTACCGGGAAATCACGACATTCCGTCCAGGATGGAAACGATTTTGCAAAGCGATGTGATTTCTCCTGAGAAGAAATTTTTGGCAGGAGGATGGCAGTTTTTGCTGCTCAGCTCTGCTGTTTCTGAACAGCCCTATGGTGAACTGTCGTCAGAAAGTTTGGCATGGTTGGAGCAGCAGTTGGGTGAGGAGCGCGATCGCCCCACCCTTATTGCGCTACACCATCCCCCCGTACTGATCGGGTCAGCCTTTATGGATAGCATTCGCCTCAGAAATCCAGACGATCTGTTTCAGGTGATCGACCGTCATCCGCAGGTTAGGATTGTGCTGTTTGGGCATATCCATCAGGAGTTTGAGGATGAACGACGGGGTGTTTGCTATTTGGGAACGCCATCCACCTGCATTCAGCTCAAGCCAGGGAGCTATGATATTACAGTTAATGAAGACCTGCCCGGATTTCGGTTGCTGACGTTATCTCCCGATGGAAGTTTTAGGACGTGGGTAGAGCGGGTTGAGTGGCGATCGCAGACAGCGTAGCGATTTGCTGACGCCAACGTCGGACAGCCTGTTGAAAATCTGTGGGCAGCCAGTCGTCATAGTGTGAATAGATTGGCAGTCGGGGGACAAGGTGCCAGCCAGCCCGATTTAGGGTGGCGGCCAGTTCGGAATCATGCGGATGAGGATAATCGGGATTCACTTCATCTTTGGGGCCGATGCCACCCAGGTCTCGTGCTCCGGACTCTATGCAATCCAGCAGAATTTGAGGTCGGGTGATGAGGTTGGGCGGAATTTGCAGCGTGATGTCATCGGGGAGTACCTGACGGGCGATCGCCACAATTTCCACTAATTGTTCGGCAGGGAATGATTCCCCTGACCAATGCTGCACTTGTCCAGGACTGTGGGGCTGTAGGATTACTTCTTGAATGTGGCCATAGCGACGGTGAAGCTGGGCGATCGCGTCCAGTGTGTCGTGGCGATCGCGTTCCGTTTCACCAATCCCTAGCAGCAATCCGGTGGTAAATGGAATATTCAACATTCCGGCCCATTCTAGTTGCTGCAACCGCAGGGCAGGAGTTTTACTGGGCGCGTGACGGTGCACCGTTTGCAGCAGATGAGGGGTCACTTGCTCCAGCATCAGCCCCATGGACACGTTCACAGTTCCCAGCAATTTCATTTCCTCAAAACTTAATGGGCCAACGTTAGTATGAGGAAGAAAGCCAAGTTCCAACGCCAGCTGGCATAATGTATAGATGTGCTGCAACCAAGCCTTGCGCCTGGAGCTATGAGGGTGCACCTCGCCACTTAAGATCAAGATTTCAATCACGCCTTGCGTTTGCAATTGGCGTAATGTTGTTCGAGCGTGTTCTAAACTCAGCCATGAATCTGTTCCAGGATCAACGCGAAAGTTGCAGTAACTACAGCGGTTAAAACACTCGTAGGTTGGCACCAGCGTATAGGCTGGGCTATACGTTACAACTCGTGAATCAGTCATCATGGACATCGTGGCCGTATTTTTTATGGAATGGAAGATTCATTAAAAAAACATTGTTTATTGTTGTGCCATGCCTGAAACGGAATAGAATGATGTGTCGTTTTTTAGCTTCTATAAAGGCTGGTATTACTTAACCTGAAGATAAATTTTAGGTCGTTCTAATTGTGCGGTTGGCTATTGTCAAAACGGCACATCTTGTTGTGTCGATGTCATTCAATCTTGTTTGACATACAACCTTCAGTGTAAACATTTTTAACACGGTTGAGCATCCCAGTTTAACTTTTCCGTGCTATGCCTCAAGGGTGTAACGTTTTTACTCTGTCTGGTTGTATAACTACTGCCATCAGGCTAAAAAAATGGCACAAATTTCCTACGGAATCGTCATCGATCACTCAGTATTCACCTCTTTAGAACCTGTTTAGGAAGCGCAAATGAAAAAGTGCATCCCGTTATTATTACTACCCGTGGTGATGGCAGCAGGAATCCTGCCTGCCCTCGCTCAACGACAACAGCAACAGAATCCCCAATCTGTACAATTACTCGCACAAGCCTCTGATGTGACGGCAGATGCCACTCAATTTGTGGATCTGCTGGCGGCGAATGACTTTAGCGCTGCTCTTCAGAAATACACGAACAGCGCGAGAGAAACCGTTACAGCAGAAACATTACAGCAAAACTGGCAAGACATCGTTGCTGCGAATGGGGCCTTTCAGCAACGGGTGAGAGTCCGTCAATCGGTTGATCCGGCTACGAATTCAACGGTGGCTGTGGTTACGGCTAATTTTGCGAATGGGCCGATTGATTTGATCATCCGCTATGGTGATGGTGGAGTTGCGAGCCTTGATTGGGTCAGCAATGCGGCTACCGTTTTGGGATTCAACACCGCCGGAACAAGCCCTGGATTTGGTCAGCAAGAAGTTGACCAGAGCAAGCTGATTGCGATCGCCGCTCCCCGCAGTGGTGGTACAGCTCACCAGCTTCTCATCCTGGAGCAGATTGCCTCAAGCCGCAAATGTTGGAATGAAACGGGCAGCAACCCGGTCGTTGTAGACCCGCTGCTGCTCACCTTCAACTTTACGGGCATCTGTGGTCGTAGTCTCGATAGCAACGGCTACTCGATTCGCGTCAACGGGCAAGACTTGGGTCTGAAATACGCCCTCCGCGTTGTGAACCAGGGTGGGGATTTAGTTCTCATTGGTTCTCCCAATACTCGAACTGACCCGACCTACGAAATTGCACGCGCGAATGGAAATACAACCGACTTCGCCAAACTGTTCTTAAATCCAGGCTGGCGCTTTACCAAGCGGACGTATAACGGTCAAACGCTGGGCCATATTTATCTCACCTATGAGGGAGCACTTCCCTCTCCCAGCCCGACCCCAACGCCTACCCCGTCGGCCACGCCAACCCCACGACCCACCACGACACCGACCCCAACCCCGACGCCCACGCCAACTCCAACACCCACGCCAACTCCAACTCCAACTCCGACGCCCACGCCCAGTCCAACACCGACTCCGGTGCCGACTCCATCTCCAACGCCATCTCCGATCAGCTTCCGCGATATTAGTGGAGATGTGTATGCCAGCGAGATTCAGCAGGCAGTAGCGCTGGGCTTTATTGCGGGCTTCTATGAAGACAATACCTTCCGTCCGCAAGCACCGCTAACCCGCGAACAGTTGGTATCTATGGTGTTAGATGCCCTGCGTCAGGTTCCCAGGACGAATGCCAACGCTCCTGCTCTGACCATTCCGACTCAGGTGACGAGCAATCCATATCCTGATGTAGCGTCGAACCGTTGGAGTGCAGCCAAGATTCAAGCGGCGCGCAGCCTCAACTTGATCAGTGGCTATCAAGATGGTCAGTTCCGCCCCAATCAACCTGTAACTCGGGCTGAGCTAATGGCGGTACTGCGTCAAGCGGCGTTATATGGTCAGCAGTTGCAAGGTCGGGGGCAAGATCTGCAACAAACTCAGCAGCCCAGAACCTTCACGGATACCAGCAACAGTTGGGCTAATTCGTTGATTACCCAGATGTCTGGTTTCTGTAATGTCGCCTCTCCGGTGAATGAATCGGGCACGGCCTTTGCGCCCAACAGTCCGGCTCAGCGCAACTATGCGGCTGCGGCAACATTACGGATGCTCAACTGTGTGAAAGGCTCAACCCCTAGAGCATAGATGTAGGAAGGGTAAAGGGCAGATGTTACATCTGCCTCTCTGAGCTAAGCAAAAGGTAGGAGGTACGGCGACGCCGTACCTCCTACCTTTTGCTTAGCCATAGCTATCTGAATTAACGTGAATTCGATAGCGCCATTTCTGCCGCCCAACAGGCGGCAGAAATGGCGCAAGTTGTTACCCTGCACGTCGCGCAGGATAACAATTTGCGCATTCGTTGAATTCAGTTGAATTAGGACGGGGTGCAGGGGTTCCATCTTGGCTGGGGACGAAGCCCCCCAGACCCCTTTGTTTTTCAATGTCCTAATCAATGTGGCTATAGCTATATCTGCCTCTTGCCTTCTGCCTTCTGCCTTTTTCTTCCTTCTTTTGCCCCAGAATGTTACACAGATTACACAGAAAAGACACTTTAGCCTCATATGGGCCTGTTAACTATTAGTAGACCTTGATTTTTAAGTATTGATGCTAAAGGTTAAGCCAATGAAACGTTTAACGAGTGCTTTATTTACAGTCGTGCTTTTATCGGGGCTGGCGGCTTGTGGTAAGACATCTGCGAACCAAGATGCCAGTGCCAGCAGCCCATCGCCCTCCAGCATGAGTTCTATGGCGGCTAGCCCCGGTGCATCTACCAGTCCAGCGGCTGAAGCATCTGCTACGGTGAATGCAGTAGAAACCGAAATGGCGATCGCCCTTTCTAACACCACCCTTTCAGCAGGGCCAACTACCTTTGTTGTAGAGAATAAGGGTAAAGAGCCACATGAATTAGTAATCTTTAAAACTGACCTGGCCTTAAATCAATTGCCGCTCAAAGATGGCAAGCTAGATGAAGACAGCAAGAGTCTGGAAAACATTGCTGATACAGGCGAAGAAACGCTGAAAGCGGGTGAAACAAAAACCTTGCAGGCTAATTTAACCCCTGGTCACTATGTGGTGATCTGCAACGTAGAAAATCATTTCCGTCGCGGCATGAAAACTGAATTTACCGTTCAGTAAAGTGAATTAGTTCATCCCTTTTAAGGTGAATTCGACGAATACGTCAGTTGGTATCTGAAATGGCTCGAAAAAGTGCCTCACGCGACGCGTGAGGCACTTTTTTTGCATGTTCGTCGAATTTGCGTTAATTGCTATATCATGCAGCAAACGATGTGACCAATCATCTTATCTGTGAGGAGCAACGCCGTTGAAATTGGGTCAATGGTTGGGGTTTCTTTGCCTCGCGATCGCGCTGCTGATCTTGTGGCAAGTGCGGCAAATGTTGTTGCTGATCTTTGCAGCCATTATTTTGGCGACAGCATTTAATGGCCTGGTTCATCGATTACAAAAGATGGGCCTGCGTCGCCATATCGCTGTGCCAATTACGTTGGGATCGGTGCTGCTGCTGGTCATTTTGTTTGTGGGCCTGATTGTGCCTCCATTCATGAATCAGTTTTTTGAACTGGTTCGGCTGTTGCCTGAAGCCTCTACCCAAATTTTGGCTCACCTAGAGGAATTGCTTGACCTGCGGCCATCCTGGCTAAATTTGGAACTTCCAGATACATCCGAACTGGCCCGGCAACTGCAACCTTTAATCCAAAATCTGCTGCGCAACTTCTTTGCTTTCTTCTCAAACTCACTCACCGCGCTGGTGCAATTGCTTCTAGTGTTGGTGTTAACGGTGATGCTGCTAGCCAATCCAACCGGATATCGGCAAGCATTTCTGATGTTGTTTCCCTCGTTTTACCGACGGCGAGCCGATGACATCCTGACGCTGTGTGAGGTGCAACTGGGAAACTGGATGGGGGGTCTGGTGATCAGTTCTTCCTTTGTAGCGGCAATGAGTTTCACAGGCTTATCGATTCTTCAGATTAAGCTAGTGCTGGTTCACGCACTGCTGGCAGGCTTGCTGAACCTGATCCCCAATATCGGGCCGACGCTCAGTACGGTTTTTCCCCTCACCGTCGCGCTGCTGGATGCTCCATGGAAGGCGATCGCCGTTCTCATTCTCTACATTGTGATTCAGCAGATGGAGAGCTATTGGGTAACACCCACCGTAATGGCTCAACAGGTATCGCTACTGCCAGCCTTTACGCTGATCGCTCAAATTTTCTTTGCCAGTTTCTTTGGCTTCCTGGGTCTGTTACTGGCATTACCGCTGGCCGTGATCGCCAAAACCTGGATCTCAGAAGCACTCGTCAAGGATATTTTGAACCGCTGGGGTGAGGAGAATGCGATCGCTCCTGCTGCTCTCCCTAGTGAGGATGAGCCTGTGGAGCAAGGGGAGGGATAGAGGGGATGGGGAAGATAGGGGAGATGAGGGAAATAGGGTGTGGGGTGTTAGGGAAAGGCAAAAGGCGATCGCCCCACACTCCACACCCCACACCCCCTGCCCAACACCCAACACCTTACGTCCAACACCCAACACCCGTGATATCCTGACTACAGCGCTGAGTTTTCGATCAACACAAACGGCGATGGAAGAAGCGGAAGGGGCTGGAGAGCAGTCCAGTTTAGAGATCACTAGACTACGTGGGCAGCTTGAGACATTGACCCAGCAGGTCAACCGCTTGCAGCGGGAAAAGTCTGATCTGGAAACCCGGTTGAGAACGACGACGGAGCGCTTTGAAGCCAGTATTCAGGATTTACAGCGGGAAAAAGCTGACCTGGAGATCATGCTGGATACGATGGCAGAGCATTCCACAACGGTTGAAGCGGAACTGCAAGATAAAGCAGACGAAGCGATACGTCAGAGTGAAGCACAGTTTCGCTTAATTGCCGAGGCGGCTCCGGTGCCCGTTCTGATTTCTAATATTTCTGATGGGGCAATTTTATACGCCAATGACATTGCGGGTTCGACCTTTGGTATTACGCCATCCGAACTGATGGGGCATTCAACGCAAGAGTTTTATTGGGACGCAAGCGATCGCCATAAGGTACTCACAGTATTTGCCAAGAATGGATTTGTTCAAAATTATGAGCTGAAACTCAAACGAGCAGATGGCACGTCCTTTTGGGTGATGCTGTCGCTGCGTCCGTTTATGTTTAACGATGAGTTGACCTTTTTGAGCGCGATTTGTGACATTAGCGATCGCAAACAGGCAGAAGATGCACTTCGGATTGCTGAAGCAAACTATCGCAGCATTTTTGAGAATTCGGTCGAAGGCATTTTCCAAAGTACACCCGAAGGCCGTTATCTGAACGTGAATCCAGCGATGGCTCGCATGTTTGGCTATGCCTCTCCGGCAGAGATGATCGCTCAAATCACCAAGATAGACTCTCAAGTGTATGTTGATCCCCTGTACTGCGACGAGTTCAAAACGCGATTAGAAGAACAGGATGAGGTCGTTGGGTTTGAGTATCAAGCGTATCGGCTGGATGGCAGCGTTTTTTGGATTGCGGCATCAGCGCGAGCGGTGCGAGATGCCAATGGTCAATTGCTGTATTACGAAGGCACGAGTGTTGACATCACTGACCGGAAGCAGGAAGAGGAATGGCTGAAGCAACAGTTGGAACTGCTGCGATTTGAAATGGATCAGGGCAAGATTGAAGCTCAGGTGGCTGAAATTACAGAAACCGAATATTTTCAGCAGCTCAAGGTGGAACTGAAGGGCGTTCGACGGGGGGACGGGTGTTAGGCGTTGGGTGTTAAGTATCGGGGACTAGAGTATAGGGTGTGGGGTGTGGGAAAAAATTGAATCGGTAGGGGCGCAGCATTCGGCAGATGACCTGTTCTACCCAACCCAAATTCTTGGCTAAATGCTACGCCCTTACATCTGCCGGACTGCCCAATCTGCCCATACACCTTAACCCTTACGTGAATTCGACGATCGCACAAAAAATGCCTCGCACGACGCGCGGGAAACTTTTTTCTCCCTTGCAGCCATCGGACGGGCGACTGCAAGGGAGCTATCGAATTCAAGTTCACCCTTAGGATCGTGGATTTAATAA
>DATNPS010000229.1:0-1511 GCA_036703095.1 Crinalium sp.
AGTTCATGTTCATGCCATTCTACAGAAGCTAGATGTGCGCGATCGTACTCAAGCAGCCGTCATCGCCATTCAAAAGAATTTGATTGACGAACAACTGTTACCTGAACATTAACGCTTCTACTCAAGAACAGATTAGAGGAATACCATTGAGGCTTAAGCAGTAATGCTCTCCCTGGATCTGTGCCATCAGACGATCGCCCTTTGCATTTGTCCAGCCTTGCAACTGTGAACCATCGTCTAGCAAAACGCTCCACTGTCGTCGCCAGTTGTCCTGCGGTAACTCTACAAGTTCGATTAACTCTGCAACTGCGTCTGAGAAGATTGCCTCTGGCATTTGGATTGGTGCAAATATTTGAATCAATCTTAGAAGAACCACAAGAAAAAATTCCCGGCATAATGCCGGGATTAAGGATTGGAATTTTTAACTTTTTGGGCACTGCACCTCAAAAAAGCGATCGTCAGCAGTTCAGGCGACACAAAGGCACTTAGAACCTGCGGGGGAGAACCGAGTGAAGGCAGTTTTGATTCCTTGCCCTTTGAGCGGTTCTCCTGGTGCGATCGCACTTCGGCTCAATCGAGCTGGTTGTGCCACAAAGCCGTGTCTTGCCGTAAAGACTTGAAATTGCCTTGAGAAACAATCAAATGATCGAGAATTGGAACAGACAAGCAGTTTCCACCTTGAAGTAATTGCCGAGTTAAAGAGATATCCTCACTGGACGGCTCCAGGTTGCCTGACGGATGGTTGTGCCCGACAATGCAACGGGTTCCACCCAGGCGAAGAATGCACCCAAAAACATCTCGGGGGTTTGCCAGTGTTTCGGTTGCTGTTCCAACCGAGATGATTTCGGTTGCAAGCAACCGATGCTTTACATTCAAAATTAGGACGCAAAACTTTTCAACTGGCGCGTAACCAATCGCCTGATTCAATATCACGTTGGCAATGTCCGGGCTATCCACCACTTGTCTAAGTTGAACTGACGGCAAAAATAACTGCCTGCCAAGCTCTACAGCAGCCTTTAGCTTGGAGAGCTGCTTTGCCGTTAACCCCAATTCAGAATTCAGGTTATCTAGCAAAAGTTTGCGAGTGACTCCAGGCTGAATCGCAGCATTACCAGCCAGCGATTGAATAACTTTCATCGCTGTTGACGCTCCAAGTATTTCGCTCAGTAAATATTGAAAGAGCTGCAAGTCTAGGTCAGTTGTTATATACTCGCACCCACGATCTTTTACTTGATACATACCGTTTTTTCCTATTTAGAAATTCTAAATAGGCAGCGCGACCGCGCCCATTCAACGCCATAGGGTAACGTAGTGAGTGATGGCGTAAAAGCAAGTGCGAGATGCATAGCATCCCGGTTGCCGATGAAGACGCAGTCGGAAGGTGGAGCATCCTTGCCCAAGGGATGCCACAAACACAACCCGCCACGCATGAAGACTCACACCCAGGATTGGAGCAGTTAACCGATCAAATTCTATTTTCATGACATTGCCTCAGCTTAATTTCTAAGGCA
>DATNPS010000239.1:0-10124 GCA_036703095.1 Crinalium sp.
CAGGCGATCGCTAGCATCTGAGAACGCCTGATTATACTTATTCCCACTGCGCAGAGGAGCCAGCGTCGTTTCCTGAGCCACACTATCCGCCGCTTCATCTGACAACAACGACTTGACCGCTTCCCCAGTGCGAATGCCCACTGTATTGGTCACATTATCCAGAACTAACAGAGTTTGATGAGCTTGACCCTCAGGATCAGGAAACCACTTTTCAAAGAGTTGGTCGGTAAAGGTTTGAATGGTTTCGCCATAATCCAGACGATGAATCGTGACAAAGCGAACTTCGTTACCCGTGCGCTTCGCTAAATCTCCCAGGCGATCGCTCAAATTGCCCTCTGTTAAGCGGCTCAGAATATCAGCCTCATCAACGATCCAATCTCCGACTTCGGGAGTTAACGGCAAATCATAGACACCCGTAGCGCTAGCAGGGGCTACCCATAGTTGAGTTGCGAGCAAGCAACAAACCCCAAGTAATATCAAGCGCTGAAGATACATTCCCAGTTTTGAAAAGCGATTGAAAAGCTGGCTCATCCTGCAAGTTCCATGACATATCTTTTCAAAATATTACCATTTGTCTGAGAGTCAGAAGCCAGCAGCCAGGAGTCAGAAGCCAGGAGCCAGAAAATCCCGTAGAGACTCGCCACTGGCGCGTCTTCACCCACAGATACAGTACAGAGATTCATCAAACCAATGGTTGCCGTTAGTAGTTCGTTCAGAGCATCCATAACCAGCACCCTGAAACGACCCCACCAGCAAGTCTCATTATGAAAATTGATGGCCGTGCAAGCTCGCTTGCACGGCCATCAATCTTATGCGGGTTTAGCGCGTCCGACGGCGCACCAACCCGCAATTGGTTTCAAAATGAGAACTGCTGCGCCCCCACTTGGCGAATTCGTCGAATTCACGACATGAGGGAGAATGGAAGATAAGGATGACGTTGGACGCAATGAATGGCAGAACTGAACGGCTCACACACTGACCTGAATGCCTTTGAAGAGATACAGGAGGAACAAGCCACTGCCTTTGTCCATATTCCTGTCTTAAGTCAAGAAGTTCTTCAAGGGTTGGTCATTCGACCAGGAGGACGATATCTTGATGCCACGGTTGGCGGAGGTGGGCACAGCAGGCTGATTCTAGCGGCAGCACCCGACGTCTCGCTGGTGGCGATCGACCAGGATGAACAGGCGATCGCAGCGGCCAAGCTTAAGCTGTCAGAGTATAGCGATCGCGTCCAGTTTTGGCGAGGTAACTTTTCAGCCTACAAATCTGCCGGAGCGACCTTTGATGGCATTCTTGCCGATTTAGGCGTCAGTTCCGTGCAGTTTGATATCCCGGAGCGGGGGTTTAGCTTCCGCCACACCGCTCCGCTCGACATGCGCATGAACCGTCAGCAACCGCTAACAGCGGCTGACATCATTAATTTCTGGGAGGAAGCGAAATTAGCCGATATTTTCTTCACGTATGGCGAAGAGCGACTATCGCGACGAATTGCCCGTCGCATCGTGGAAAAACGACCGTTCCAAACCACAACCGAGCTGGCTGACACCATCTTTCATTCCGTTCCCAGAGCCTATCGGTACGGTCGGATTCATCCGGCAACACGGGTCTTTCAGGCATTACGCATTGTGGTGAATCAAGAATTGTCAGTTCTGGAGACGCTCTTAAAAGAGGCCCCCACCTGGTTAACGCCGGGAGGCCGACTGGTGATCATCAGCTTTCACAGCCTGGAAGACCGCATCGTTAAACATGCGTTTCGCGAATCGCCAGCCTTAACGGTCATCACCAAAAAGCCGATTCAGCCGACGGATGAAGAGATCGAGGGAAATCCGCGATCGCGCTCTGCCAAACTCCGCGTGGCTGAAAAAGTGGCTGACTGAGCCGGAAAACAATTGAGGGAACCGAGGTATTGCCCCGATTCCCCCATAGGTCTACTCAATCGAAATGGGATAGACCCAGTCCTTATATTGAGGATCACGATTTTCGGTGATAGCGGTTAGCTTTTCCCGTAGCTTTGTGGTGATGGGGCGATCGCCCCCAAACTTATAATTTTCAATCCGGCTGACGGGCGTCACACGGGCGGCGGTTCCGCTCAAAAACACTTCGTCGGCGATAAACAGTTCCGATTTATCAACCGAGCGTTCTACCACCGGGATGCCCAAATCTCGGCAGATGGTAAGAATACTGTCTCGTGTAATGCCTTCCAAAATATCCTGGTCATAGCCGGGCGTGATCACCGTTCCGTTTCTCACCAGGAAAATATTCATTCCTGACGCTTCGCTGACCTTTCCCTGAGAGTTCATCAAAATCGCTTCATCAAAGCCAGATTCCACCGCTTCAGTTTTAGCCAGCGATGAGGTGATGTAAGCACCGCTGATTTTGCCGCGCAGAGGCAAGCTGCGATCTTCCTGACGATACCAGGAACTAACCCGGCAGCTTACCCCTTCGGGTGAGAGATAGTCTCCCAGTTCCAACCCATAGACAAAAAAGTCTTTTTCAACGCTGTGTAGACGAGGTGAGATGCCTAAATCAGAGGTGTAAACCAACGGGCGAATATAAAAGGAGGTCGTTGGCTGATTTTTCTTAACAAAATCAACAATGACAGACTGGATTTTGTCAGCAGGCAAGTCATAGTGCAAGAACTTAGCGCTGCTGCTGAGCCGCTGGCAGTGACGCTCTAGCCGAAACAACAAAATTTGCTTGGGGTTTTGCGGGTCTGGAATCCCTCGCAATCCGCCAAACGCTCCCGTTCCATAATGCAAAGCATGAGTCGCAACGGAAATTTTTGCCTGCTCAAACGGTACAAACTGATTTCGAAAATAGGTAATTGGCAAGAAGTTGTGCATGATGGCGATGAATCCTCCATAGGCAGGGGTACTGAAGGCTAACAATCGTTGCGCTGGAACAGGTGTAACGGCGGATATGGACTCAGATCGTCGATTGTAGCCAAAAGCGATCGCCCCAGTCTATGTCAAGGAGATAAGGGGATTTGACCAATTCTATCGCTAGACTCGCTGCAACTTTGACAGGCAATACTATTCCTTTACAAAGGAAAATTTAAGATTAGGACAGGGTCTCATCTACCTTAGTAGGGATATCACTGCCGAACTTAATCGGTATATTTAATCCAATAAACGATTAGTCTCCAGCCAACCCATCTTGATTGCCACCCCTGCAAAGCAAAGAAGTTACATATGAGCGAAATCGAAGTTGCACTCATTGAAGATCACGACCTGACACGGGTGGGAATGCGTACAGCATTACAGCAACAGCCTGGAATTCGAGTCGTTGGTGAAGCGGCCAATGCGACTGATGGATTGCAGCTTTTGCAAGCCTCGAAGCCCGATGTTGCGATCGTGGATATCGGCTTGCCCGATATGGATGGCATTGAACTCACTCGCCACTTTCGAGGGTTTCAAGCTGAGACAGAAGATGTCAAAACAAAAATTCTGATTCTAACCTTAAACGACAGTGAAGAAGCTGTTTTAGCAGCATTTGCGGCTGGAGCCGATTCTTACTGTATGAAAGACGTTAGCCTCGATCGCCTGGTGGAAGCGCTGCAAGTCACCAATAGCGGCAATAGCTGGATCGATCCGGCGATCGCTCGTCTGGTGTTGAAACAAGCCCGTCAGCCCTCGGCAGAGAGCAAAGCCAAAAGCATGGTGGCGATCGATGCCGTTGCCCCAGAGTACAGCCAGATTCTAGAGACCTACCCCCTCACAGAGCGCGAACTAGAAGTATTGGAGCTGATTGTAGCGGGCTGTAGTAACGCCACTATTGCCGAAAAGCTCTACATCACCGTAGGCACCGTAAAAACTCACGTCCGCAACATTCTGAACAAACTATGTGCCGATGACCGAACCCAGGCTGCCGTTCGTGCCCTGCGTTCTGGCCTGGTTGGATAGCGATTCCCTGAAGTATATGACAGGCGTACCAAACGGATTGCTCAACCCGTGATACCCGCATTGAGGCAATGCGAAGCGCTTCATAAAACCAAGTATTAACCCCTTGCGGAAGGGGTTTGGGGAGCGCCGCTCACTCCCCAATGGGGGGCTGGGGGCCAGCCCTCAGAAAGAGCTTTAACTTAGCAAATGGACGATTTGCTGTGCGATTCTCAGCATGGTTTCAGGTTTACGGATTAGGATCAAGAAGAGATATTAATTTTCTTTGCTGACCCGTAAAAGTTTGAGCCGTAAAAGTGGAATAGCGCGTGAACCCAGTAGACTACCTGCGAATTAGCCTGATCGATCGGTGCAACTTTCGATGTCAATACTGTATGCCTGAAGGCAGCGAGCTAGACTACCTGCGCCAACAGGATGTCTTGAGTCAGGATGAGCTACTGACACTGCTTCACGAAATATTTATTCCCTGCGGTTTTACCCGATTTCGCTTGACAGGCGGCGAGCCATTATTGCGTCCGGGAGTGGTGGATATCGTGAGGGCGATCGCCTCCCTCCCCCAAACCAAAGACCTCTCCATGACCACCAATGCCTATCTCCTCTCAGAGATGGCACAAGACTTATACGATGCCGGGCTGCGGCGCATTAACATCAGCCTTGACTCATTGGATGCCGACACGTTTGACTACATCGTGGGTAATCGGGGGCGATCGCGCTGGCAGCAGGTCTGGAACGGCATTCAAACTGCGTATCGCGTCGGGTTTAATCCTCTAAAACTCAACGTCGTGATTATTCCAGGTGTGAATGACCATGAAATCCTGGAGTTAGCCGCCCTTAGCATTGAACGAGAATGGCATGTACGCTTCATTGAATTTATGCCCATCGGCAATGCCGGATTATTTCAAGACAAAGGCTGGGTTGCTTCTGACGATCTGCGGCGACAGATTCGCGATCGCTGGGGTCTAGTCGATTCCCAAGTTCAAGGGAATGGCCCTGCGGATGTCTTCCGCATCCCCGGAGCCAAGGGAACGCTGGGCTTCATCAGCCAGATGTCAGAATGCTTTTGCGATCGCTGTAATCGGATGCGCCTCTCGGCGGACGGCTGGTTACGTCCCTGTTTACTGAATGAATTAGGGCAAATCAACCTGAAAGCCTCTCTCCGAAATGGAGTTCCCCTCTCAGACATTCGGACTCAAGTACAGCAGCTTTTGGGCCTAAAGCCAGAGATTAACTTTAAGCAACGCGAATCGGGCACAACCGGAACTTATAGCCGCACGATGTCTCAAATTGGCGGTTAAGCTGCAAAAAACAAAACAGGCTTCCTAATGACGGGTCAGGAAGCCTGGTGAGAAGATTTATTTAATGTCGCACCGCAGCCGCGCTGGTGCTCCAATGTTGCATTAAGCCTGTCGTGAATAATACTCAACCACAAGCAGTTCGTTGATCTGAAGCGCTACCCACTCACGCTCAACGACGCCGTTGACCTTACCCACAAGCTTATTCTTGTCAAACTCTAAATGGCTGGGCAGGTGAGCCAAACCAGGAAACTGCAAATTAGCTTCTACTAACTTGCGAGAGCGATCGCTATTTCTAACTCCAATCTCTTCACCCGCTCTGCACTGATAGCTGGGAATATCAACCACGCGACCGTTAACGGTAACGTGACCATGATTCACAAGCTGACGCGCTGCTGGAATCGTAGGAGCCATCCCCAAACGGAAGACGGTATTGTCCAACCGCATTTCTAGCAGTTGAAGCAACACTTGACCTGTAGAACCTGCGGCTCGACGGGCCTTACGAACATACCGAAGCATTTGCCGTTCGTTTACACCATAGTTAAAACGCAGCTTTTGCTTCTCCTCCAATCGCACAGCGTATTCAGACCGCTTTTTGCGAGCCTGACCATGCTGACCGGGTGGATAGGAACGGTTCCCTGATGATTTAGCGGCTTTACGGGTTAACCCAGGCAATTCACCTAAGCGGCGCACAATTCTGAGGCGCGGGCCTCGATATCGCGACATTATGGACTCCTCTCTCGAAATACTTACCCAAAACCCTAATTATAAGGTCTGGTCATCAAAATTCCAAGTTATTTCAACTGACCTCAGCAATTCTCATTCTGAAACCAATTGCGGGTTTGGCGCACCCGACAGGTGCGCCAAACCCGCATTCAATAGCCGTGTAAACTAGCCGCAGGCGCGCTTACATGGTCATTGATTGCATCGAGAACTGCCGAACTAACTCCACCAATTCTCATGACGCGATCAGTAGTGATGCAAAGTCGCTTGGTAGGCGCACAAAATCCGTAATCGGCTTCAACCCTAGAATTGTCAGCAATTCTCATGATGCAAATTGGGTCTGTGTAAGCTTGCCTACCGCGAGCTTACACAGACCCAAGTATGGGTTTCGCACACCCGTTGGGTGCACCAACTGCATACTGAGAATTGCTGGAAAATTGCTGCGAAAGAAGCATGATTGCCAAATAATTGTTAAACTGGACTAATGGGTAAACTTCGGCCCATAGAAATCCCTAATAAGTCCTCATCATAGGCGGATTGTGTAACCGTTCTTGATCGCCTGTGATACTATGTTTTATTAGGTAAGATCTGGCAGCTCCAACAGAAACACGTTGCAAGTGGTGCTGAACCAGCCAAAAGCGGTTCTTTAGAACATTCGAATAAGGTATTTGAAAACTCAATCATGACTAGAAGTGCAATGGACCAGCAGGTTATTCACCCGATGGTGAAATTCCAGCGTCAAGTGCGTTCGCTTGTAGACTCCAAAGCAGTGAAGCAAACGGATAGTATCTGGAAGATCGCTCTCCTGTATGGAGACGAATGGAGCTATTGGAAAAAAGAACTCGAAGATTTTGAGTTCTCAATGAGAGACCCGATCGGCGATCTGCTGGCGGTTGAATCTTGGGAAGAAAGTTAAGTTCGTTAAATTCTTAGATTTTGAGAAAAGCGTGGTAACACCACGCTTTTCTTGAAGTATGAATTCGATAGCCCGATTTTGTGTGCGCGTCGCGCACGCAAAATTGTTTTATAAGAGAGTTACGCGTCGCGTAACTCTCTTATAAGCTCATTCGTCGAACTCACATTTGGTTAGCGTCTCACCTGCTCAAGATTAGGTCGTACCTTGGTTCGAATGACTACGGCAGTAATATTGTCGTGGCCGTTGTAGTGGTTCGCCAGATCGATGAGCTGATTCACGCCATGTTCCAAATTGGTCTGGACACTCAGCAATGGGTCGAGATGCGTGCGCCAGTGTGTTTCCAGCAGATCATTGTCCGTTAGGCCATCTGAGCAGAGCAGCAGCAGCAGATCTTCATTTAGCTCTATGAACTGAACATCGGGATTGACAAAGTTCTCGTCGCGCGGGCCGAGCGCTTGCGTTAGCTGGTAGGCATCTGGTCGGGCATATGCGATCGCAGGTTCTACTCCCCGCTGAATTTCGCGCTGTCCAACTTCATGGTCTGTCGTCACTTGCTCTAACCCTCGTCGTCGGCTAAAGCGATACAATCGGCTGTCTCCCACATGGGCGATCGCCGCATGAGTGTCCTGTAATAGCACCAGCACCAGCGTAGTTCCCATACGGCCACTGCCCGACCGAGCATTTTGCTGATTCAAGTCATAGATGGATTTATTGGCGAGGTAAATCGCGTCTCGAATTGTGGCCTCATTGGGAAGCTGATCGGTCCAATTTTCCTCAAAGTACTGCTTTAACGTATCTACGGCCATTGCGCTGGCCACTTCCCCGCCCGCATGGCCGCCCATTCCATCACACAGGATGTACAGTCCTTTCACGTGTAGCGTCCGCCCCGAAGGGCCTTCTACCTTTTTAATCTCGGCCTGAATGCTGTAGTAATCTTCGTTATGGTCACGCTGGCGACCCACATCGCTGCGGCCTGCATCCTCCAGGCTAATCAGCTTCATGGGCAGCACCACCGTAGGGACATCATCCCCATCCGTGGCAACCTCGTCTTGCGCGGCGCTGACATCGACCTGAGTTTGCACGGAGTCACTCTCCGGCAGGATGGGAGGGATTTCTAGAGATGCATCCTCTAAATCGGATGAGAGCTTCATGGTCGGCTCACTATCTTCATCGGGCGCATCGAAGTCATCAAGCGGATAGGCTGAACCGGGCGGTATAGTCATGGATGAAGGCTGTAACTCATTGGCGATCGCCTCAAACTGCGATCGCAACTGGTCTAAGGCAGGAATATCGCCAGTCTGTAGGTTTTGGCAGAGACGCACCAGCGGCGCTAGCTGAGTTTTTGGGGCAGTCTGAAACAGCGTTTCCCAGACAGAACCCAGTTCTTTAAGGCTTAAAGGACTGTCTGTGTGGTCAAAGTAGAGCCGCTGGAGGCAAATCAATTGATCTTCATCCACGCGTACATTGCTCAGCTCCAGAAGACTTTGCGCGCTGCCGTGGGGTTGCAAAAGTCCCCACAGTTCAGTCATTTGATAAAGCCAATGGAGAATTTGCAGCGGTTGAACATCAGGATTGCTCCATCCCTCCGACAGCAGGGGCAGCTCTAAGCGATCGGCTAATAAAAGTACTGTATATCCATCCTGCTCCCAGGCGTCATGCAGTTGAGGCAAGGAGGGATGCATCTGGGCATTGAGGGCCAGATAGGGTTGGGCTATCAGCGGCATTTCTCCAATCTGAGGAGCCTGATGCGACGCATTAGATAGCTCGTGCTCTGACTGGGCAGCACTGTCATCTCCTATGGCCTCCCCGCGCTGTACCACGACCAAAGGGTTAATTTGCTGACCGTACAGCAATTCCAGGGGCGTTGGCTGATAGGGCTGACAATCTAATACTTTAAGCGTCACCTCGCTTTGCAGATCCAGCGAATCAGGCATGGACTCTAGCAACTGGTAGCGCTGCTGGGCATCCAGATATCTGGCTGTTACCGAAGACGGGGTTGGAGCAGCATCGAGCGCAGAACTCAGTACGGTTGCTTGTGCCTCAGCTGATGCAGGGCTACTGGCCGATGACACACTGGGAGCCACGATCGCGAGCCAAACGACACCGCTTTTCGTGCCGCAATGAGGACATTGGGCAACGTTCGTTGGCACGGAGGCGTCACACCCTGGACAAACAAGTTCGGTCAGAGAAACACCGCATTTCTGACAAAACTTATGAGTATCTGGATTTTCGAACTGACATTGGGGACAAACAAGCATTTGGGACTTCCTTAACTCCCGTTATGATTGCCAGCAGGGTTACATTTCAGAATGGCTAAACAGGTAAAAAACGTATTACTGGCGATCGCCTGTTTCACTCTCAAACCTCTCCTCAGAAACCATATTTTCGTTTGGTTTTTCCAAAGTGGGTGGTAATGCGGCGCACTACCACCCACTGAATTGGAGACTCCTGTTGAAAGGAGATGAAGGCATCTATCCACTAAACCCGCTTAACGCTGTTTGACTAACAAACACTAATAACGGTTACTTGTCTACCAGATTACACGATAGATCGAATGACCTGTCTATAGTGTAGACCCCCTCAGAATACCCGTTAGGGAGAGATTAGGAACGCCGTTTGCGTAAAGCGGCCAATTCATCGGGTGTAACCTCGCGCCATTGACCTGGAGTTAACCCCTCTAACCGTAGGCTCCCGATCGCAACTCGAATTAGTCTCAGAGTCGGAAACCCAACTGCCGCCGTCATTCGCCGCACCTGGCGATTGCGCCCCTCAGTCAGCGTCATTTCTAGCCATGCCGTTGGCACATTTTTACGAAACCGAATGGGCGGGTTTCGGGGAGGCAGATCTGGTTCACTTTCTAAAAGCGTAACAATCGCTGGACGAGTCCGGTAATCCTGAATCTTTACCCCCTGCCGAAGCTGCATTAACGCCTGTGGGTCAGGAATACGCTCCACCTGAACCCAGTAGGTGCGGGGATGGTGAAATTTGGGGTCGGTCAGAGCATGTTGCAGTCGGCCATCATTGGTCAACAGCAGCAAGCCCTCACTGTCCCGATCTAATCGCCCAACGGGATACACATCTGGCACCGGAATGTAATCTTTTAACGTCGCGCGTCGGGTCTTATCCGGTTGAGAATCCGTAAATTGAGTTAAGACATCGTAAGGCTTGTAAAACAAAAGATATCGGGTAGACACAGGCAGGGTATTACAACGTGAGTTCGACGAACGGGCCTTTAGGGGAATGGCGCGACGCGCCACTCCCCCAAAAGCCCGGTATTGCGTGCGCGTCGCGCAC
>DATNPS010000253.1:0-4886 GCA_036703095.1 Crinalium sp.
ATATGAGTTTATCTGTTGGCCCAATTCAAAGCTATATCCCAGGTTCGACCTGGTTTGACTTAACTCAATATTCCGACATCAGCGACCAGCAGCAGGTTTCGGTCAATTTGACCTCCAGCAATTTGTGGTTGGTAGATACCAGCCAGCTTAACGGTGGAACGGTTGATACGGCTCCAATCAGTTTGGTTGGTGAAGGTCAAGTGTATCAATCGGCAGGAGAACTGTCTGCAACTGGCGTATTGAGCTACAGCAGTCCCATTCTAGCCGCTGCACCCATTGGTTCCCTTGACCCCATCAGTAGCGGCCTCACCACCACATCTGATACGTCGGTACAGTACGCCGATATTAACGGCACTACTGGCTCATCGTCTCCAGGTTTCTCGACCGACAGCGGCAGCTTTGGTAGTTCGTCTGTAGTTAACTTATACACGTCCGAAGTATCCCAATCTAGCGATTCGGCCACTCCTCTGCTGATTCCCGGTAGTTCCGGTTCTGGAACATCAACAGCGACTTCCACCACCGCCACCACGCAACCACCGGGTACTACCTCTACAACATCCGTTACGACAACGCCAGGAACTCAACCTCCTGGTAGCTCGACCTCTGATCCCGGTACAGCGACATCAACCTCCCTTACCATACCGCCCGGAACATCCAGCGGCATCACCTCTGATCCGGTTCCGGTTCCGTTTGAATTCAGTCCAACGCTGGGATTGTCACTCATTCTGATCTTTGTGTATGGCAAACGGTTGTTTGGAACCTTTGTCATGAAAACTCAGTAGATGTTCTAGAGCCATCTCACCTCAGTTGCGAGAAGTGCATCTCTATAAGGTGAACTTCTCGCAATTTGTTTATTTCATACTTGATTTTGAGTTGCTGTTATTAACCTGGCCACTTAAGAGAATGCTCATGGCATTGAGTAGGTTGGGTTGAGCTTAGTCAAACCCAACCGACGAAGCTATATCAAACATGTTTGATGTTCATATACGTCAAGTTAGACGCTGGTTGAACGCGATCGCAAGTCTTCCCTTTTCATACTGAGAATTAGCCATAACCAGCCTAGTACGACATAAGGCTACGACCCATGTTCAATCGTTTTGCCAATTCAATCATGTCATCTGAAACAAATTCATCCAGCGATGTGAAGCTATCCATTGTCACACAGTTTTATCCACCTGATTACGCTGCAACAGGTCAATTTGTGGATGAACTGGCGCAACATTTGTCACATCAGAACATGGACGTACAGGTGTTCACCGGGCAGCCCAGCTATGCGTTTGAGACGGCGATCGCACCTGAAACGGAACAGATGGGAAAGGTTAACGTCAAGCGATCGCGCCTCTTGCGGTTTGGCTCTCGGAAGATTGCCAGTCGCACGATTAGCAGTTTGGCCTTTTGTTGGCACGCGGCGTTACATTTACTAAAACGCGAGCATCGTGGCGACATTCTGCTATTGACCAGCGAACCTCCGTTTTTGCAAGTCGTTGGATATGCGATCCATAAATTGTTCAAAACGCCTTATGCGTGTCTGGTGTATGACCTGTATCCGGAAGTGGCGGTTGAGCTACATGTCATCTCTCAAAACCACTGGATTACGAAGCTGTGGGATGTCGTGAATAAGCGAGTGTGGCGGCGCGCAGAAGCCATTATCGTGCCGTGCCAAACGATGAAAGATCGGATTTTGGCGAAAGTTCCCGACCTGGCTAACAAGATTACCGTCATTCACAACTGGGCCGATCCAACCTGGATTAAACCATTGGCCAAATCGCTGAATCCATTTGCGCACACCCATGATCTGGTAGAACCGTTTACCGTTCTATATTCCGGCAATATGGGACGGTGTCACGACATGGATACCATTCTGGACGCGGCTCAGGAATTGCAGGACGAACCTGTGCAGTTTCTCTTTGTGGGCGGAGGGCCGAAGCGAGAAGGCTGCATGAAACGCATCGAAGCGATGGGCCTGAAAAATTGTCGATTCTTACCGTATCAGGATAAAGCGCTGCTGCCGCAATCGCTAACGGCCTGTGATTTGTCCCTGGTGAGTGTAGACGTAGGGATGGAAGGATTGGTGGCTCCCAGTAAGTTCTACTCAGCGCTGGCCGCAGGACGCCCCGTTGCGGTGATTTGTGAGCGACATTCGTATTTGCGATCGCTCGTCGCTGACGCCAACTGTGGTGCCGCGTTTAGCAATGGCGATAGCAAGGGACTGGCTGGTTTTATTCGCTATTTGGCGAAAGATCCAGAAATGATTGAACGCCTGGGCAAAGCCGGACATCGGTATGTGCAGGATTACTTTACGCCACAGCAAATTAGCCGCCACTATGGCAAACTGCTGCGGCAGGCCGTATCCCAGAATGCAGATTTGCGTCATGCTATCGATAGTCTGGAAACAGCAAATGGGTTGCCCGAATTCCAGGTTTATTACCAGCCCATCGTCTCACTGCGAACTGGGAGAATCATCAGTCTGGAATCGCTGTTGCGATGGCACCATCCTGTGCGTGGATTGGTTTGCCCTGCCGAATTTATATCGGCTGCCGAAGAAACGGGTCTAATCGTTCCGCTGGGCTGGTGGTTGTTGAACACTGTTTGCCAGCAACTTCAGACGTGGCACGCTCATTTTCCGCAGATTCCCCTCCGGATTAGCATTAACCTGTCGAGCCAGCAATTCTTTCAGTCTGATCTGGTGCCTCAAATTGTCGCGTTGCTCAAGACCTACGGATTAGATGGAAGCTGCTTGATGCTGGAGATCAAAGATCGAACGGTGATGGAAGATGCGGCGGCAACCACGGCTCTTTTGCTGCAACTGCAAGCGCACAATATTCAGGTTTGTATCGATGATTTTGGAGCCAGCCATTCGGCGTTAGAATATTTACATCGCTTCCCTGTAAACGCGTTGAAGGCCGATCGCGCGCTAGTTAGCCGGATTGAGATGAATCCTGAAACCGTGAAACTGCTTGAAACGATCGCTATTTTAGCGAAGGATCTGGGAATGCAGGCGATCGCTGGAGGGGTTGAAACATCTGATCAGCTTCACCGCTTAAAGGAAATTGGATTTGAACAGGGGCAGGGATATTTATTCTCTGAACCCGTTCCTGCGGAAACAATTGAAACACTATTAACATCACAGCAGCAGGTTAACCTTACAAACATTACTGGTGTATCTATGGAATCTTCAGAGAAATCTCCCCAGCAAGATGCTCCTCTCGTGCTATTAATTGATGACGATCGCTCAATGCGAGCCATCTTAAAACGCATGATTATGAATGAGGGCTATCGCGTTGTTGAGGCCACGAATGGCGAGCAGGGCATTGAAACCTATAAAGCCTCTCGGCCTGACCTGGTGTTGCTCGATGCCATGATGCCTCAGATGGACGGGTTTACCTGCTGTACTCGCCTGCAACAGCTCAACGCGGAAACTGCTTTGCTATCGGATAGCGATCGCCTTGGTTCTGCAACCTGGCAGGCTCCCCCTGTCCTTATGATTACTGCTTTAGATGACGTTGAATCCGTTGATAAGGCATTTACAGCGGGTGCAACCGACTATATTACCAAGCCGATTAACTGGGCGGTATTTCGCCAGAAGATCCGGCAATTGCTGAAAAAACGCAATGGAAAGCATTGGGCAAGGCTGTAGTCTAGATACCGGGTGTCTTAAAGGCACCCGGTGTCTAGGGTTCCGGGGAGCTTTTCAGGATGTAACTCAAGCTGTTGCGTTAACTGTTCAATCTGCTCCTGAGCCTGCCGTAATTCTGCCATTAGCGATCGGGTCTGCAAAATTCGTTTAACCCGTTGCCGCAGGACGGCCCAGTGAATCGGTTTAGTGACAAAATCGGTAGCGCCCGCTTCAAACGCCCGATCGACTGATTGAGGGTCAGCCAGAGCCGTAATGATGAGAATCGCAGGACAGCGATCGCCCCATATCTGCTGCAACTCCGCGCAGCAGTTCATCCCATCCATCCCCGGCATGACGGCATCTAACAGAATCAAGTCTGGAAGCTGTTGATAGCAAACGGCAAGACAGGCGTCGCCCGTACTCGCTTCTACAACCTGATAGCCTTCATTGGTAAGAGCACGTCCTAACATGAGGCGGACATTCCGTTCATCATCCACAATCAGGATAGTGGGCTGTGAGCGCTGTTGATTGATGGGGGGCATCCTTATCTCCGCAAAAGCTGCTGTAACGCATCCTTAGTCTGTATATACTCTTTTTCTATACAAGGAAGCCAAGTTTGCGCTTCCGTAAAATCACCTTGGGGAGCGATTAATTCAACATGCTTACAGATTTCTCCCAAGCGACTTGCTCCCAAATTTAGGCTCATCGATCGCAACGCATGGGCCGCATTTTTTAGTAATGGTGCATCAGCGGCGGAGATTGCCGTTTGAATGCTGCGAAGCATGGTATCTGCATCTTCCATGTAATTTTGGATGAGTTCAGATAACAAGGACTGAGCATCCTCTCCGGCCATCTGGATTAAACTTTGGATGATGTACTGATCTAAAACCGTGCTGGATTCATCATCCAGCGATATAGTTGGAGTGCTTTGATAGGCGGCAGTCGAAACCTGTGAACTGGCGGATTGCAACCGTTGATGCGCTTTAGTATATCGATTTAATGCATTAACCACTGACTCCATTGAAATCGGTTTGCTCAAATAATCATTCATGCCTGCTTTAAGGCACGCTTCGCGATCGCCCTGCATGGCATGAGCCGTAACCGCCACAATCCAGGGTGTTGATCGACCCGATGAAACGGTTGTAGCACTTAACGACAGCGGCTTGGTTCTGATGATTTGAGTCGCTTCAATGCCGTCCATATCTGGCATTTGCACATCCATCAGCACTAAATCATAGGGTTGCTGCTGTAGGGCGGCGATCGCCTGTTG
>DATNPS010000255.1:0-6127 GCA_036703095.1 Crinalium sp.
AAAGTGGTGGATAACTTTATCCACAGTGTGGTCAAGATGGAAGATGAACTTCGTCAAAACTGGGTTGATTCTCGCTTGACGCTAGCTTGTCGTGAAGGATTTACGCTCATCTATGATGAGTTTAACCGTTCTCGTCCTGAAGTGAACAATGTGCTGCTTTCAGCATTAGAAGAAAAACTTCTTGTCCTTCCTCCATCTAACAATCGGACAGAGTATATCCGAGTCAGTCCCCACTTTCGGGCGATCTTCACATCCAACCCAGAAGAATATTGCGGTGTGCATGATACGCAAGATGCGCTGCTCGATCGTTTGGTTACGATTAACATGCCGGAACCTGATGAACTGACTCAGCAGGAAATTGCTGTGCAGAAAACAGGAATCGATCGGGAAAGCGCGTTGTTAATTGTACATCTTGTCAAACTGTTTCGCACTAAGACGGGATCTGAGAAAACCTCTGGTTTACGCTCTTGTTTAATGTTGGCGAAAGTTTGTTTTGAACATGGAATTTTAGCACTGCCTGAAAATCCAGAATTCCGCGATATTTGTCAGGATGTACTTCTGTCCCGCGCTGGATTAGCCTTAGATGAGGCTACACAACTTCTGTGGGATGTTTTCAATGAAATGATCGCATCTCATGCGATGCAGTTAGACGATTCCGAAACAGTAGACTCTGAACTGATTGGAGCCGAATAAACGTTATGACGATTGCCCCATCTCCCACCAATTCTCGCAGACTATCCACTGCTACTCAAGGCTCAAGTTTAGCCGATGTCCTTGAGCGAGTGCTGGATAAAGGGATTGTAATCGCTGGTGATATTTCAGTTTCCGTTGGTTCAACAGAACTGTTGAGTATCCGCATTCGTTTGTTAATCTCATCTGTTGATAAAGCCAAAGAGATTGGCATTAATTGGTGGGAGAGCAATCCTTACCTAAGTCAGCAATCGCATCAGCTTCTATCAGACAATCAACAGATGAAAGACCGCATCGAATGTCTAGAGCAAGAGTTGCGATCGCTGCAAGCTGTAGCGCTGAGCTAAAATTAAGGGCTGTTTTGGGTACGCACAGCACAAAAAAGAGTAGCCTTTGGCAATGCCTTCAACGTAATCCTAGCATTTCTCATGATGCAAACCAATCGCGGTGCAAGTTCACTGCACGCGAGCTTGCACCGCAACCGATTTTGGGTTTTCTGCCCCCGACGGAGGCAGAAAACCCAAAATCGGTTTTGAAATGAGAATGGCTGATGTGATCCTTGAGGGATGAAGATGAACATAAACCGATTGAAAGCTAATATCCGTTAATATATGTCTCCTTCTAACTCGCCTGGTGCTATCACTCTGGATCAGAATGGCAAGCTACAACCTACTCTACCCATTAGATCCAAAGAATCTGGTCTTGCTCCACTCTTGCTGACGGTCGTAGAGCTTGTTCGTCAACTGATGGAAGCACAAGTGATCCGTCGTATGGATGCGAGTGAATTGAGTGATGACGACTTGGAGCGTGCATCTGATAGCTTACGTAAACTCGAAGAACAGGTTGTTAGACTGTGTGAGATTTTTGAAATCGCTCCTGAAGATTTGAATATTGAGTTGGGTGAAATCGGGACTTTACTACCTAAAGCAGGGGAATATTATCCTGGTGAACCATCCGTTAATCCAAGCATTTTAGAGTTGCTTGATCGCTTGTTATATACAGGAGTGGTCGTTGAGGGGGCCGTAGATTTAGGCTTAGCTCAGCTCAATCTAATTCACGCTAAGCTACAACTGGTGCTGACGTCAAAACCATTACGCTAAGCAGAACGCAGTCACTGAAAAGACGATGATCGCATTCCTTTAGTCAACGTAAAGAATGCAAACTATTCACCAGAGTACTCACAATCCCTAGAGGCCAGATAGGACATTACGATGCAGCGAACCCACATGATCGGCAATACTGAGATTGATCTTAACAGTCGAAAGATTTCTTTAATGAATGATTTTGGAGAAATTTTGTTCAATGAAGCAGAAGCGATCGCTGTTTGTACAAAGGTATTACAGTTGTTTCAAATAGATGTACCGTTGAATACGCTAGATGAATTAACACAGCAACAGGTTAAACGAATTCTATCGTATCCCTAAATACTAAGTAGATGGCCGTAATTAAAAACCAGGGGAGCGCCCCTCCGGGGCGCTCCCCTGGTTTTTATAACGTTATTTAATTCTGGCTACCTACTTATCAAAAGGAATGTGGATCTATTAAACCCCAATTTTTGAGAGCGACAAGTATGGAATTACTGTGTTGACTGCTCTCAAAAATTGGGGCTTAATTTGCGATCTATGGGGCCGATCGATTCAACGCTATGGGCAACTCCATCTGCTAGCATCAGGGCAGGAATCAAGGCCGTTTTTAGGACTTTAGCGGAAGGTTGAGTGTTAAAATCTACTGTTATATCCTCATCAACTACTTGTAGTACACTCTCTTGATTAAATTGCTGAGTGTATGCTTTAACAATCTCATGGATCGATTCTTCATTCTCTACAGTATCTTCGAGCAGTAATCTAACAACTTTAGAACGTTCTGTGACAATAGCACCAGTGTTGTTCTGAAATGTTCGATCTGCATTCAAGATAGTTAATCCGGAAGGAAAATGCGGAGTGATGACGTTGTCTACAAATGTCTGGAATTGTTGTTCAAAGATCTGTTCCGACTCAGAAATATTGCTATCGAAAGATAGGTCAATTTGAATCAATTCTGGGGTAGGATCATCATCAATTAAATCTTCTTCTCTGCCAAACCCTACGGCTACGTCTTCATTGACGGCTAATAAAACACTCTCTTGATGGAACTGTTGAACATAAGCGCGGATGATTTCATCAAGCGCTTTTTCATTCTCTACAGTATCATCCAGTATGAGCCGAATGACTTTGGAAGGCTCCTCAATAATGGCGCCTGAACTATCTTTAAATTGACCGTTTGCATTAAAAATGGTTATCCCGTTGGGGAAACGAGGCATAATTACCGTATCAACAAACATTTGAAACTGTCTCTCAGAGACTTGTCCGCCCCCCGGAATATTGCGTCCGAAAAACAGGTCGGCTTGAATTAGTTCTGGAACTGGATCGTTATCAATCAGATTCTCGCCTGTTCCGAACCCTACGTTTAGATCATCAGCATTGGTAACCTGCAGGATGCTCTCCTGATGGAATTGCTGTGCATAGGCAGCAATAATTTGATGAATTGCACTTTGGTTGGCAGGTGTCTCTTCGACGTATAGTGTAATGAGTTTAGATGGTTCTTGAACTAATGTATGAGTGCTATCTAAAAATTGTCCTTTGGCATCCACAATGGTCAACCCATCGGGAAACTGGGGTGTGATGACTGTATCGACGAATGTTTCAAATTCTTCGTCAGATACTTGCCCACTGCCAGAAATATTGCGACCAAAAAATAAATTTTCTTGAATCAGAGATGCTTGTACCGGAGAAGAATCAATGGCGATCGCCATTGACAAAGCGGCTCCTGTTACTAGCGTTTGGGTAATTTTTGTGATGAACGCTTGCATCAGATTCACTCCTTGACTTAAGGATTGACAGGATGGATGGGATACGGTTCGATCGCCAGTCATCTTTACATGAAGCTAACTTGATAGCACAAAAAAGCCTCACAGGGTGAGGCTTCTACCCACATTTGTTGAGATTAACTAAGCAGATGGAGCTACTTTTTCTTTAAAGAGCTTACCTGCGGAGAAGGCTGGAACCGTGGTTGCGGGAATTTGGATCACTTTTCCGGTCGATGGGTTGCGACCTTCGCGAGCTTGGCGCTGCCGTGATTCAAATGTCCCAAAGCCAACCAGAGTGACCTTCTCGCCAGAAGCAACGGCATCTTGAATGACTTCTAGAGTAGCCGTCAAAATAGCGTCTACTTGTTTTTTTGGCAGTTGGGTCTGTGCTGCCACTGCATCAACTAAGTCCCCTTTGTTCATTGCTGAATTCCACAAAATGGTTGCTGGGATTCTATCACAGGACTTTGCCAAGCTTCCAGCGTGTATCGCTCAATTGTGCAATTTAATGAACGATTTAGTTAACATCAGTTCAAAAAAAACGCAAAACTGTGTGTTTTGGAGTGCATAAAATACAAGTTTGTATTGTTTTTAATACAGTCTGGACTGCTCTGCTCATACTGCTTGAACTACACCCATAAATAGCTATATCCCTTTCCTATCAAGCTTTTCAGCCGTTAAGCTAGACGCTCGAATGGCCTAATCTTGGAGTTGCTTCAGTAAATCGCGGTAGGTTTTATAAATTTTTGTTTCAAGTGGATGATGGCGATCGCGCACAACCCACCGTCCTGCCGTCATTACGTCCCGGATCGGGTTCTGGTTTCCGGCAAAGATCGTTTTGTTCAGCAAATGGGGTACACTGGCTCCCAAAAGGGTGGGCAGGTCAGGATCGAGAACGACCAGATCGGCTCGGTATCCTGGTTGTAGCCTCCCAATAGGCTGCCCCAACGCTTTGGCTCCTCCGGCGATCGCCCCACTATAGAGAAATTCGCCCAGGGATGTTGTGTTGGGACTACCAATAACGCCTCGACGCTGGTGGCTCAAGCGTTGACCATATTCTAGCCAGCGCAATTCTTCAATGGGACTGACCGAAATATTGCTATCAGAGCCGATGCCAAACTGCCCCTGACACTTGAAATACTCTACGGCGGGAAATACCCCATCGCCCAAGTTCGCTTCTGTAGTGGGACAGAGTCCCACGATCGCGCCTCGCTCGGCAACTTGGCGACATTCCTCAGAGTTCATGTGGGTGGCATGAACCAGACACCAGCGGTCGGATAGGGGTAAGTGGGCGATCGCCCACTCTACAGGCCGCAAACCGCTCCAGGCGATACAGTCCTCCACTTCGCGGATTTGCTCAGCCAAATGAATATGAATGGGAGCGGTGTTGTCGGCTTGATCAACGGCAGTGAGAACCTCCATTAGAAGGGCGGGAGTAACCGCTCGTAGGGAATGGGGCGCAACGCCTAGCCGAATACAGGGCTGATCGTCACATAGGGGCTTAAGGTCTTGCCAAATGCCCATAAACTGATCGGCATTTGTGATAAAGCGCCGCTGCTCTGTGCTGGCTTTTTGTCCTCCAAAATTGCTATAGGCATATAGGACAGGGAGTAGCGTCAGCCCGATCCCGGCAGATTGAGCCGCCGCGATCAAGCGGGTAGACAGTTCCGATCTCTGGGTGTAGGGCTGTCCTTGGGGATCATGATGAATGTAGTGAAACTCTGCAACGGCTGTAAATCCCGCTTTGAGCATTTCAATGTAAAGAAATGTGGCAATGATCTCTAGTTGATCAGGGGTTAGTCGATCCAGAAAGCCATACATTACCTGCCGCCAGCCCCAAAAACTGTCTGTCCCCTGCCCTATCCCTTCTGCCAATCCTGCCATCGCCCGCTGGAAGGCATGAGAGTGGAGATTTGGCATTCCCGGTAAAATGGGACCTGGTACCCTGTTGGCATGATGCTCTGAGGCATTCACGGTAACGGCGGTGATGAACCCTGTTTGATCGATCTCAATGCAGACATTTTCGGCCCAGCCTTGAGGCAATAGGGCCAGCGGTGCAAATATGCTCTTCATGAAAAAATTACGATATTGATCTTCAAAAGTTGAACTGACCTGAAGGTTCAGGGTATGTAGAAGGTAACTTCAAGTAAACAACAGACAAAATTTCACCTATAGCGTTCACAAATCGGTTGTGAACAGGGGGTGTGGGAGCGAAGCTTCCAGCCGGGAGTTCCACTCCTGCACTCCATTCAAATTTCAGTTGGGATCGCTGTATTTTTCATTTAATTTTTAATCACCCCTGAGTCTTATGTGGGATGCTCTCTGGATCAATGCTCATCTTGCCACGATGGAGCCTACCTCACCCTATGGTCAAATTCAAGATGGCGCGATCGCAACTGAGGGCGATCGCATTGCCTGGGTAGGCCGCCGAACCGATTTACCCGATGCACCCGAAGCCTGTGCTAAGCAGGTATTTGATGCAGGAGGCCAGTGGATCACACCGGGATTGATCGATTGCCATACCCATCTTGTTTATGCGGGCAACCGTGCCCAAGAGTTTGAACGGCGATTACAGGGAGCCAGTTATGAGGA